>NZ_KV802724.1:0-54009 GCF_001810825.1 Streptococcus sp. HMSC076C08
CAGCGACTTCATGGACTGAACGTGTATAAGTTTTCCCCCTAATCTTAGGAACATTGATCTAAATAAAAATTTTAAAAAAAGTTGAATGTAAAGGTTTACAAAAAAACTTACTTGTGCTATACTTAAATCACAAGTTAATACAAGGTGAGTGTTACTAAGTAATATTAGGCATGATCACAGGTGGATTAGAAATCAAAGGATTTTCTAGTTCATTTGTGGTCATTTTTTGTACTCATATACCTTTAAGATATAAAAGGAGGTTGACATGTATCGAATTCTAAACCCAATGAATCACAATGTCTCGCTTGTCAGAAATGACAAAGGAGAAGAGGTGATTGTGATTGGTAAGGGGATTGCATTTGGGAAAAAGAAGGGGGATTTGATTGCTGAAGAACAAGTTGAGAAAATCTTTCGGATGAAGACAGAAGAGTCCAGGGAAAACTTTATGTCTCTGCTCAAAGATGTTCCGCTTGATTTTATCACAGTGACCTATGAGCTTATTGATAAGCTATCAAAGAAATATCATTATCCGATTCAAGAGTATCTCTATGTGACCTTGACAGATCATATTTACTGTTCTTATCAAGCTCTAACACAAGGAAGGTACAAGGATAGTAATCTGCCAGATATTTCCACTAAGTATCCTGTCGCTTTTCAAATCGCAAAGGAAGCCTTTGAAATCTATCGTCAGAAGTTGACAGATCATTTCCCTGAGGATGAAATTATTCGGATCGCTTATCATTTCATCAATGCCGAAGGGGAGAATGAAGTTCAAGTGGTTGAGTCGATTGATAAGAGGAAAGAAATTCTCAGGAATGTCGAAGAAGTGCTAAAGGGTTATGCAATTCAACGAACCAAAGAGAATAATCATTTCTATGATCGTTTTATGATTCATTTGAATTATTTCTTGGATTATTTAGACAGATCTAGAGATGATAACCAATCACTTCTGGATATGGAAGATCATATTAAACAATCCTATCCAAAAGCGTTCGAGATTGGTTCCAAGATCTATGATGTGATTACGCAATATACGGGTCTTGATTTGTATAAAAGTGAACGAGTTTATCTAGTTCTACATATCCAACGTTTATTGTCATAAAAATTTAATTAAAAATACATAAGGAGAATTCTATCATGAATAGAGAAGAAGTAACATTGTTAGGTTTTGAAATTGTTGCCTATGCTGGCGATGCTCGATCAAAACTATTGGAAGCCTTGAAGGCTGCTGAAGCTGGTGATTTCGCGAAAGCGGATACTCTCGTGGAGGAAGCAGGTGGTTGCATCGCTGAGGCACACCACGCGCAAACAAGTCTATTGACTAAGGAAGCAGCTGGTGAGGACTTAGCTTATAGTGTAACCATGATGCATGGCCAAGACCACTTGATGACAACTATCTTGCTCAAAGATTTGATGCACCATTTAATCGAACTCTATAAGAGAGGAGTTAAGTAATGAACAAACTAATTTCATTTATCGAGAAAGGGAAGCCTTTCTTTGAAAAACTGTCTCGTAATATCTATCTTCGTGCTATTCGTGATGGTTTCATTGCTGGTATGCCCGTTATTCTCTTCTCAAGTATCTTTATCTTGATTGCTTTTGTACCAAACTCATGGGGCTTTAAATGGTCTGATGATGTTGTTAATCTCCTTATGAAACCTTATAGCTATTCAATGGGGATTCTAGCTCTCTTGGTAGCTGGTACAACAGCTAAGTCATTGACCGACTCAGTAAACCGTAGCATGGAGAAAACCAATCAAATCAACTATATGTCAACATTGTTGGCAGCAATTGTTGGTTTGTTGATGTTGGCAGCTGATCCTATCGAAAATGGCCTAGCTACTGGATTCTTGGGGACAAAAGGGTTGCTTTCAGCCTTCCTTGCTGCCTTTGTTACTGTAGCCATCTATAAGGTTTGTGTTAAGAACAACGTCACTATTCGTATGCCTGACGAAGTTCCACCAAATATCTCACAAGTATTTAAAGATGTGATTCCATTCACTCTATCAGTGGTTTCTCTTTATGCTCTTGATTTACTAGCTCGTCATTTTGTTGGTGCAAGCGTAGCTGAATCAATTGGAAAATTCTTTGCACCATTATTCTCTGCTGCTGATGGTTATCTAGGTATTACCATTATCTTTGGGGCCTTTGCCTTCTTCTGGTTTGTTGGTATCCACGGTCCTTCAATCGTCGAACCTGCAATCGCAGCTATTACCTATGCAAATGCTGAGGTCAACTTGAACCTTCTCCAACAAGGGATGCATGCAGATAAGATTCTTACTTCTGGTACACAAATGTTTATCGTTACCATGGGTGGTACTGGTGCGACACTGGTTGTTCCATTCATGTTCATGTGGTTAACAAAATCAAAACGTAACCGTGCAATCGGACGTGCTTCAGTAGTTCCAACTTTCTTTGGTGTAAACGAACCAATCCTGTTTGGTGCACCACTTGTCTTGAACCCAATTTTCTTTATTCCATTTATCTTTGCGCCAATTGCCAACGTATGGATCTTTAAATTCTTCATTGAAACGCTTGGCATGAACTCATTTACAGCCAACCTTCCTTGGACAACACCAGGTCCGCTCGGTATTGTTCTCGGTACAAACTTCCAATTCTTGTCATTTGTACTTGCTGCTTTGTTAATTCTTGTAGACGTAGCCATTTACTATCCATTCCTCAAGGTTTATGATGAACAAATTCTAGAAGAAGAACGTTCTGGTAAAGCCAATGATGAATTAAAAGAAAAAGTAGCTGCAAACTTCAATACTGCCAAAGCAGATGCGATTCTTGAAAAAGCAGGTGTAGAAGCAGCGCAAAACACAATCACTGAAGAAACTAATGTTCTCGTTCTTTGTGCAGGCGGAGGAACAAGTGGCCTCCTTGCAAATGCTCTAAACAAGGCAGCTGCAGAGTACAAGGTTCCTGTTAAAGCAGCAGCTGGTGGCTATGGTGCTCACCGTGAAATGTTGCCTGAGTTTGATCTGGTTATCCTTGCTCCTCAAGTTGCTTCAAACTTTGAAGACATGAAGGCCGAAACCGACAAACTTGGTATCAAACTTGCTAAGACAGAAGGTGGCCAATACATTAAATTGACTCGCGATGGAAAAGGCGCTCTTGCCTTTGTTCAAGCGCAGTTCGAAGAATAAAATGTAAATAGCGAAGAAGTGAGATGGAGGAATTCCTCCCAACTCTATCTCCATCTCATTTCTATTTCTTGAAAGGTGAATCAAATGACAAAAACACTTCCAAAAGACTTTATTTTTGGCGGGGCAACAGCAGCCTATCAAGCAGAAGGTGCTACCAATACTGATGGTAAAGGACCAGTTGCCTGGGACAAATACCTCAAAGATAACTACTGGTACACTGCTGAGCCAGCCAGTGATTTCTACCACAAATACCCAGTTGACCTCAAACTAGCAGAAGAGTATGGTGTCAATGGTATCCGTATTTCAATCGCTAGGTCACGTATCTTTCCAACTGGTTACGGGAAAGTCAATGCCAAGGGAGTTGAGTTCTATCATAATCTATTTGCAGAGTGCCACAAGAGGCATGTTGAGCCCTTCGTGACTCTCCATCACTTTGACACGCCAGAAGCTCTACATTCAAATGGAGACTTCTTAAACCGTGAAAACATTGAACACTTTGTAGACTACGCGGCTTTCTGTTTTGAAGAATTCCCAGAAGTAAACTATTGGACAACCTTTAATGAAATTGGGCCGATAGGAGATGGTCAGTATTTGGTTGGGAAATTCCCTCCAGGTATCCAGTACGATCTTGCCAAAGTTTTCCAATCGCACCACAATATGATGGTGTCTCATGCACGCGCGGTAAAATTGTACAAAGAGAAAGGCTATAAAGGGGAAATTGGTGTCGTGCACGCTCTCCCAACCAAGTACCCACTTGATCCTGAAAATCCTGCAGATGTTATTGCGGCAGAGTTGGAGGACATTATCCATAATAAATTTATCTTGGATGCAACTTATCTGGGTCACTACTCTGAAAAGACCCTGGCAGGGGTAGAGGCTATCTTGGCTGCCAATGGTGGTAGCTTAGATCTTCGTGAAGAAGATTTCGAAGTATTAGAAGCTGCAAAAGACTTGAATGATTTCCTTGGAATCAATTACTATATGAGTGACTGGATGGAAGCCTTTGATGGAGAAACTGAAATCATCCACAATGGGAAGGGTGAGAAAGGAAGCTCTAAATACCAAATCAAAGGCGTTGGTCGTCGTGTAGCTCCTGATTATGTACCACGTACGGATTGGGATTGGATTATCTACCCTCAAGGTTTGTATGACCAAATCATGCGTGTGAAGAAAGATTATCCTAACTACAAGAAGATTTACATTACTGAAAATGGTCTCGGCTATAAAGATGAGTTTGTTGATAACACTGTTTACGATGATGGTCGTATTGATTACGTGAAGCAACACTTGGAAGTTTTGTCTGATGCGATTGCAGATGGAGCTAATGTAAAAGGATACTTCATCTGGTCATTGATGGATGTCTTCTCATGGTCAAACGGTTATGAAAAACGTTACGGTCTCTTCTATGTTGATTTTGAAACCCAGGAGCGTTATCCTAAGAAATCAGCTCACTGGTACAAGAAACTAGCTGAGACACAACTTATTGAATAAAATTCAACAAAAATTCCCCGCCAAAAGGCAGGGGAATTTTTATGGTTTTGATAAAAGAATGGTTGTTTGTTTCGACAAATCTTCAAATGTTTCCTGACTCAGTTTGGAATCTGAAACGATGGTATCAATCTCTGAGATATTGTAGAAAGTGTAAAAATCAAACTTATTAAACTTGCTGTGGTCTGCCAGTAAGTATTTTTTATTGGCATTGTTCAAGGCGATTCGTTGAACCTCGCCCTCTTCTTCACTGAAAGTAGCAATAGCTTTATCCTTGATACCATTACAACTTACAAAAGCTTTAGAAAACTGAAGATTGGCTAAATCCTGCAGGGTAAGTGTTCCCACAAAAGCTCCAGTGATAGAGCGATAATTTCCACCAATCAAAATCAAATCTGTTAGTTTTCGTTCGTTTAGGATGAGAAAAACAGGAAGGCTGTTTGTTACAACACGAATATTATCTATAGGGAGCTCACGAGCAAAACATTCTAAGGTTGTTCCTGGTCCGATAAAAATGGTTTCACCTTCGTCAATCAAATGACCGGCAAAACGGCTAATTTCTTGTTTTTCAGCAATCTGCAAGCCTTGTTTTTCGACGTTTGAGCGTTCGTTGTTTAATAGAGAACCTGTACGAAGTTTTTCAGCACCACCATGCACACGAACCAGCAAATCTTTATCTGCCAATTCTTGTAAGTAGCGGCGAGCTGTCATATCTGATACATCAAGACTCTCCATAATCTCTTTTACAGTAATAGTGCCTTTTGTGTTTACTGCTTCTAGAATACTATCTAGTTTTTCTTGCTTTAGCATCCTTATCACCTCGATTTCTACTATTATTATCTTACCATAAAACGCTCAATCAATCAAATAGAAAAAAACAAAATAAAACAAAAACAAAAATATCATGGTTGTTTTAAACAAACCATGATATTCTGAATGATCGGCCAAATTAGTCTAAACCGTAGTTGTAATCCTCGTCTTGCATGGCTTCAACTTCACCAAGGAGGTAACCATTTCCGACTTGAGAGAAGAAGTCGTGATTAGAAGTTCCTGTTGAGATTCCGTTCATAACGATTGGGTTGACATCATCAGCTGAATCTGGGAAGAGTGGATCTTGTCCTAGGTTCATAAGGGCCTTATTGGCATTGTAACGAAGGAAGGTTTTAACTTCCTCAGTCCAGCCAACACCGTCATAGAGGCTTTCTGTATAGCCCTCTTCGTTTTCGTAGAGAGTGTAGAGCAGGTCGTACATCCATTCTTTGAGTTTTTCTTGCTCTTCTTCAGGTAATTCATTGAAACCAAGTTGGAATTTGTAACCAATATAAGTTCCATGAACAGACTCATCACGGATGATCAGTTTGATGATTTCCGCAACGTTGGCCAGTTTGTTGTTACCAAGATAGTAAAGCGGTGTAAAGAAACCAGAGTAGAAGAGGAAAGTTTCAAGGAAAACACTGGCAACTTTCTTTTCAAGTGGGCTACCATTGAGGTAGATTTCATTGATAATTTCTGCTTTTCTTTGTAGGTAGGGGTTAGTGTTGGTCCATTCAAAGATTTCTTCGATTTCGGCCTTGGTGTTCAAGGTCGAAAAGATAGAAGAGTAAGATTTTGCGTGGACAGATTCCATAAATTGGATGTTGTTAAAAACAGCTTCTTCATGCGGTGTACGGATGTCTGAGCGAAGCGCCTGAACCCCTGTTTCAGATTGCATGGTATCCAAAAGGGTCAAACCACCAAAGACTTTTCCAACCAAGTCTTTTTCTTTGTTTGATAGTTTTCTCCAGTCGTCTAGGTCATTTGACAAGGGGATACGCGTATCGAGCCAGAATTGCTCCGTCAGCTTTTCCCAAGTTGATTTGTCGATGACATCTTCGATGGCATTCCAGTTAATGGCTTTGTAGTAAGTTTCCATTTGAAATCTCTTTCTGTATGTAATAATGCGATTGTCAAATCATCTCTATTTTATCATAGTCTGAGAAGAGTATCGCACAAAAAGTCGGAAGACCGACTTTTTAGTTTTTCATAGTATTAAGATACTTATCAAGTTTTGTCTGGCGGGTAATTTAATCAGTAGTCTGAGAAAATGTGGTTGCTTCAGATAAAAATTAAATCACACAACTTTCACATTGGTTAGCACCGACTTCTCCACCATCATCTGTAAAGGTACGGACGTAGTAGATAGACTTGATACCCTTGTTAAAGGCATAGTTACGAAGGATAGACAAGTCACGTGTCGTTTGTTTGTTTTCTTTTTTCCATTCGTAAAGACCTTTTGGAATGTCGCTACGCATGAAGAGGGTGAGTGAAAGCCCTTGGTCCACGTGTTCTGTTGCAGCAGCGTAAACATCAATCACCTTACGCATATCCATGTCGTAAGCAGAAGTGTAGTAAGGGATAGTATCTGTTGACAAACCTGCAGCTGGGTAGTAGATCTTACCGATTTTCTTTTCTTGACGTTCTTCAATGCGTTGCGTAATCGGGTGGATAGAAGCAGAAACATCGTTGATGTAGCTGATAGAACCATTTGGAGCAACAGCTAGACGGTTTTGGTGATAAAGACCATCTGCTTGAACCTTTTCGCGAAGTTCAGCCCAGTCAGCAGCACTTGGGATAAAGACATCTTTAAAGAGTTCTTTAACACGGTCTGATTTTGGAACAAACTCGCCTGTCACATACTTGTCAAAGTAGCTTCCATTAGCATAGTCTGATTTTTCAAAGTTGTGGAAGGTGATACCACGTTCGCGCGCGATGTTATTAGATTCTACCAAGGTCCAGTAGTTCATAAGCATAAAGTAGATGCTTGTAAATTCAATTGACTCAGGTGATCCGTACTCAATCAGTTGTTGGGCAAGGTAACTATGAAGTCCCATGGCACCAAGACCAAAGGTGTGAGCCAAACTGTTTCCGTGGTCGATAGTAGGAACAGCTACGATGTGTGAACTATCTGTAACGAAAGTCAAAGCACGAACCATCGCACGGATAGAACGACCAAAGTCAGGTGAAGTCATCATGTTGACAACGTTGGTTGAACCAAGGTTACATGAAACGTCCGTTCCCATTTGAAGGAATTCTTGAGCATCGTTGATCAAGCTTGGTTCTTGAACTTGAAGAATCTCAGAGCACAAGTTACTCATGATAATCTTACCATCAACGGGATTAGCACGGTTGGCTGTATCAATGTTGACTACATAAGGGTAACCAGACTCTTGTTGCAATTTAGAAATTTCAGTTTCCAAATCACGCGCCTTGATTTTTGTCTTGCGGATATTTGGATTTGCAACCAATTCATCATATTTCTCAGTGATGTCGATGTAGTTGAACGGTACACCATACTCAAGCTCTACAGAGTAAGGGCTAAAGAGATACATTTCTTCATTTTTACGAGCTAATTCGTAGAATTTATCGGGCACCACAACTCCAAGTGAGAGGGTCTTAACACGAACTTTTTCATCGGCATTTTCTTTCTTAGTTGAAAGGAAAGCGATGATATCTGGGTGAAAGACGTTGAGGTAGACAACCCCAGCACCTTGACGTTGCCCGAGTTGGTTTGAGTAAGAGAAGCTGTCTTCAAAAAGCTTCATAACTGGTACGACACCAGAAGCAGCACCTTCATAACCTTTGATAGGAGCTCCAGCTTCACGAAGGTTGCTGAGGGAAATTCCCACACCACCACCGATACGTGAAAGTTGGAGAGCTGAGTTGATGGAACGTCCGATAGAGTTCATGTCATCAGTTACTTGAATCAAGAAACAAGATACCAACTCTCCACGACGAGCACGACCAGCATTCAAGAAGGAAGGAGTAGCTGGTTGATAGCGTTGGTGGATGATTTCATTGGCAATATCAGTCGCAATCGCTTCATCCCCGTCAGCAAAATAAAGCGCGTTAAAGAAGACACGGTCTTCCATACTTTCAAGGTAATATTCACCGTCATTAGTCTTCAAGGCATACTGGTTGTAAAACTTATAGGCAGCCATGAATGATTTGAATTGGAAGTTTTGGTCCTTGATAAATTGATGCAATTCTTCCAAAAACTCTGGACGGTATTTCTTGAGAAATGCAGTTTCGATGTAGTTATGTTCAATAAGGTAGTTGATTTTATCAGTAATTGAATCAAAAACCATGGTATTTGGAACTACATTTTCTTTAAAGAAGGCATCCAAGGCTTCCTTATCTTTATGAAGCATGATTTGTCCATTGACAGGACGGTTGATTTCGTTATTGAGACGGAAGTAAGTTACGTCCTCAAGATGTTTTAATCCCATAAAATTTCCTTTATCTAATTACAAAAGAAAGGCCTCTAAGTTAGCCCTAGAAGCAATCTCTTCTGGATGATGTACTAAGATTATGCTAATTGTTTCAGTTTTCCTGGTTGGAAGCCTGAAAAGACTTCAGTTGGTGTTTGGATAACAGGAGCTGCGCTGAAACCGAGCTCTTTAACTTGATCGATGTACTCTGGTTGCTCGTCGAGATTGATCTCACGATAAGCGACATTGTTGCTGTCCAAGAAACGCTTGGTCATCTTACATTGGACACAGTTGTTTTTAGAATAAACGGTTACCATTTTCGTAACTCCTCTTTCAAAATAGATTACTTTCTTAGTATATCAGAAAAAAAAACTTTGTCAAACTTTTTAAACTAAATCTTGTGCTAAAAAGTTACAGTTTCAAAAACAAAGCACAAGATATAGTGTTTTGTCAGAGTGTAAAATTGGGTTTTCATTGAACTATCAAAGTTTATCAAAACAAAAAAACTATATACTGTATATTGGTAAGATAAATAGAAGATTTTCAGCAAGTTATCAGAAAGGAAAACGAAGAAAATAGCAAAAATCGTAAGAACAGGAATAAGTCTAGCTGAGACAATACTTTAATAAAATAGAAACTGTAATATTTACGAAAAAAAGAAATTTTCTACACAAGATGTCCCAATATTTTGTATTAGAATATCTAAAATATAACCAAAGTGGAAATGACAGATTATGATGTATTCATAAAAATGGATCATTGGTTAATTTTATATAGGATACTTATGAGTTTCGTATCCTTTCATAAGGAGTATATAAATACAATGTTTGAAAAAGTTCATTTTATGTGATACACTATCTGTGATTATAAGATTAAAAAATGGATATCTGAATGCTTTTGTTTGATAGAGAATGTTATCAGATTATAATTAGATTAAATGAATGAAAGAACACAGAATTAGGAGGCGCGTGGTGAAAGAAAATGATGTTATTTTAAAACGGCAATCGACTCAAATATTTTTTAAGAATGGTGATACGGATTTTTTCTTCAATTGGTTGTTAGGAATCGGTGAAATTTTTGGTTTCTCTCATGGAGAGCTTTATTATCTTGCTCAAAGATTGGGGAACTCACCAAAGCCTGATGACTGGAAAAATGTATTTTTATCGCATGTAAACTACCTTGAACAAGAAGCAAGTAATTCAGGATTGAGTGAACAAACAAAGGCGCAGTATTATCTTGCACAGACCTACTCACTTCGCTCGGCAATCCAATTTACCGATCCATTTTCTGAAGAGTATTTACCGACCGTTCGTCAAATGGAGAAGGTGTTTTCTAGTGCAATTCATTCACTAGGTGCACCGATTGAAAAATTAACTATTCCCTATCAGGGTTCTTACTTGCCTGGTTATTATCTTCATAGCGACGATAATTGCCCAACGATAATCATGATTGGTGGAGGTGATACTTATCGCGAAGATTTATTTTACTTTGCAGGATATCCTGGATGGATACGAAATTATAATGTTTTAATGGTTGATCTTCCTGGTCAAGGGAGCAATCCTAGTAGAGGGCTGGTCTTTGATGTGGATGCTTCTATTCCAATTTCATTATGCATAGACTGGTTGGAAAATAGAAATCCTAAACTAAATTATTTAGCTATTTATGGTGTCAGCGGAGGGGGATATTTTACTGCACAAGCTGTCGAAAAGGATCCAAGAATTCATGCTTGGATTGCTAGTACCCCTATTTACGACGTTGTAGAACTTTTCAGAAAAGAATTTGGATCAAGTTTGAAAGCACCTAGTTGGTTAATAAATGCCATTTTAAAATTAGCTGGAAATTGGAATGAATCAGCAAATTTAAATCTTAAAAAGTATGCATGGCAGTTTGGTACTTCTGATTTTAAGAGTGCTATTGATGATGTATTTAACCATGCAAAGATTGTGGATTACCAAAAAATTCAATGCCCATGCCTTTTTATCATGGGAAAGGGTGAGGGTGCTGAACTGCAGCATCAAACTAAGGTGATTTATGAAGAACTTAAATCTAAAAATCAACAAACTAAACTTCAAGTATTTGAGGCGGAAAGTGGTGCGGACGCTCATTGCCAAGTCAATAATCTAAGACTCGCCCATAATGTCGTTTTTGATTGGTTGGATACTTTATTTGAATGGAATCAATCAAAGTTTTAGTTCTACTTATACCACTTAGATATATCTACCTTTTTACTGTTAGGGGCTACAAACTTATTTTACTTTAAGTAGCAAATTGGATAAATTCTCTACTGTTGATGGTAAGAGTAGGTTTTAGAATTTCAGGATTTGATGAAGTCTTTTCAAATAATGGATTTACTGAGTTATATTAATTATAGTTAAATAGTATTATTTCATTATTTACTAGGATTGTCCTCTGATTGGTATTAAGGGAAAATAGCTTTGAAAATTGAATTTTGATGATGACATTCTTTGAACAATTAGTGTTTAGATATGCTATTTAGTTACTAGAGTGCTCATTTAATAGAAAAAGAAGTAATTTCATTTTCAGTAAAAGTCCATAAAATACTTGAAAAATTATCTAGAAGGTGATATAATACAGTCTTGTAAGGGTTATCACATATAACTCAAAAAAGAAATAACTAAAGGAGAGTCAAACTATGGCTTCTAAAGATTTCCACGTAGTGGCAGAAACAGGTATTCACGCGCGTCCAGCAACATTGTTGGTTCAAACAGCTAGCAAATTTGCTTCAGATATCACTCTTGAATACAAAGGTAAATCAGTAAATCTTAAATCTATCATGGGTGTTATGAGTCTTGGTGTCGGCCAAGGTGCTGACGTTACAATTTCAGCTGAAGGTGCAGATGCTGACGACGCAATCGCTGCTATCACTGAAACTATGGAAAAAGAAGGATTGGCATAAGGAAAATGACAGAAATGCTTAAAGGAATCGCAGCATCTGACGGTGTTGCAGTTGCAAAAGCATATCTACTCGTTCAACCGGATTTGTCATTTGAGACTATTACAGTCGAAGATACAAACGCAGAAGAAGCTCGCCTTGATGCCGCTCTACAGGCATCACAAGACGAGCTTTCTGTTATTCGCGAGAAAGCAGTAGGTACGCTCGGTGAAGAAGCAGCTCAAGTTTTTGACGCTCACTTAATGGTTCTTGCTGACCCAGAAATGATCAGCCAAATCAAGGAAACAATCCGTGCGAAGAAAGTGAATGCAGAAGCAGGTCTGAAAGAAGTAACAGACATGTTTATCACTATCTTTGAAGGCATGGAAGACAACCCATACATGCAAGAACGCGCTGCGGATATCCGCGACGTGACAAAACGTGTATTGGCCAACCTCCTTGGTAAAAAATTGCCAAACCCAGCTTCTATCAATGAAGAAGTGATTGTGATTGCGCATGACTTGACTCCTTCAGATACAGCTCAATTGGACAAAAACTTTGTAAAAGCTTTTGTAACCAACATTGGTGGACGTACAAGCCACTCTGCTATCATGGCGCGTACACTTGAAATTGCAGCAGTATTGGGAACAAACAACATCACTGAAATCGTTAAAGACGGTGATATTCTTGCCGTTAACGGTATCACAGGTGAGGTTATTATCAATCCAACTGATGAGCAAGCGGCTGAATTCAAGGCTGCTGGTGAAGCTTATGCGAAACAAAAAGCTGAATGGGCTCTCTTGAAAGATGCACAAACAGTGACTGCTGATGGCAAACACTTTGAATTGGCTGCCAACATCGGTACTCCAAAAGACGTTGAAGGTGTCAATGACAACGGTGCTGAAGCTGTTGGTCTTTACCGTACAGAGTTCTTGTACATGGATTCTCAAGACTTCCCAACTGAAGACGAGCAATACGAAGCTTACAAGGCTGTACTTGAAGGAATGAACGGTAAACCTGTTGTCGTTCGTACAATGGATATCGGTGGAGATAAGGAACTTCCTTACTTTGATATGCCTCACGAAATGAACCCATTCCTTGGATTCCGTGCCCTTCGTATCTCTATCTCTGAGACTGGAGATGCTATGTTCCGCACACAAATCCGTGCCCTTCTTCGTGCGTCTGTTCACGGTCAATTGCGTATCATGTTCCCAATGGTTGCGCTCTTGAAAGAATTCCGTGCAGCGAAAGCAGTCTTTGATGAAGAAAAAGCAAACCTTCTTGCTGAAGGTGTTGCAGTTGCGGATAATATCCAAGTTGGTATCATGATCGAAATCCCAGCAGCAGCAATGCTTGCAGACCAATTTGCTAAAGAAGTTGACTTCTTCTCAATTGGTACAAACGACTTGATCCAATACACAATGGCAGCAGACCGTATGAACGAACAAGTTTCATACCTTTACCAACCATACAACCCATCAATCCTTCGTTTGATTAACAACGTTATCAAAGCAGCTCACGCTGAAGGTAAATGGGCTGGTATGTGTGGTGAGATGGCTGGTGACCAACAGGCTGTTCCACTTCTTGTCGGAATGGGCTTGGATGAGTTCTCTATGTCAGCAACATCTGTCCTTCGTACACGTAGCTTGATGAAGAAACTCGATACAGCTAAGATGGAAGAGTACGCAAACCGTGCCCTTACAGAATGTTCAACAATGGAAGAAGTTCTTGAACTTCAAAAAGAATACGTTAATTTTGATTAATCGAAAAGTCCTTGCAACTCAGTTGCAGGGATTTTTTTTAAAGAATTTTCAAGAAAATCTTTTTTATATAAAGTCCATTCTAGAGAAAGTAGCGGTGAAGAATAAAAAAATACTTAACTGGTTCATAAAATTCTTGACAAGTTGCAAATTTAGGAGTAAACTATTAACCAGTTAAGCAATAGAGAGGAGTTTCTGCAATTTAGAAATGAATTGCAAATAGAAATATTAAAAAAGAAAGAGAGTTTCGATGAAAATTAATAAAAAATACCTAGCTGGTTCTGCGGCGGCTTTAATTTTAAGTGTCTGTTCTTATGAGTTGGGACTGTATCAAGCCAGAACTGTTAAGGAAAATAATCGTGTTTCCTATATAGATGGAAAACAAGCGGCGCAAAAAACGGAGAATCTGACTCCTGATGAGGTTAGCAAGAAAGAAGGCATCAATGCGGAGCAAATCGTTATCAAGATAACAGACCAAGGCTATGTCACTTCACATGGCGACCACTATCATTATTACAATGGTAAGGTTCCTTATGATGCCATCATCAGTGAAGAGTTGCTGATGAAGGATCCAAACTACCAGCTCAAGGACGAGGATATTGTCAGTGAAATCAAGGGCGGTTATGTTATCAAGGTAGATGGAAAATACTATGTTTACCTTAAGGACGCATCCCATGCGGATAATGTCCGTACAAAAGAAGAAATCAATCGGCAAAAACAAGAACATAGTCAGCATCGTGAAAGAGGGACTTCAGCAAACGATGGTGCGGTAGCCTTGGCACGTTCACAGGGACGCTACACCACAGATGATGGTTACATCTTTAATGCATCCGATATCATTGAAGATACTGGTGATGCTTATATCGTTCCTCATGGCGACCATTACCATTACATTCCTAAGAGCGAGTTATCAGCCAGCGAATTGGCTGCTGCGGAAGCCTTTCTATCTGGTAGAAGTGGCCAATCAAAGGCGCCTACTTATCGCCGTACCAATAACAACAGTGCTAGCAGCGATGTAGATAGATGGAGCCCATCCTATAATAACCAAGGCAGTGGCTATACGAACACGAACACATCTAACAACAGTAGTGACGATAGTCAAGCAAGTCAAAGTGATGAGGATATTGATAGCCTTCTGAAACAACTTTACGCCTTGCCGCTCAGCCAACGACACGTAGAATCTGATGGCCTTGTCTTCGACCCAGCACAGATTACAAGTCGAACAGCTAGAGGAGTTGCTGTGCCTCATGGGAACCATTACCATTTCATCCCTTATACACAGATGTCTGAATTGGAAGAACGAATCGCTCGTATTATTCCTCTACAGTACAGTTCGAGCCATAGGGTGCCGGATTCAAGACCAGAACAACCAAGTCCACAACCGACTCCGGAACCTAGTCCAAGCCCACAACCTGCACCAACTCCTCAACCAACTCCAAGCAATCCAATTGATGAAAAATTGGTTAAACAGGTGATTCGAAAAGTAGCTGATGGCTATGTATTTGAGGAGAATGGAATCTCTCGTTATATTCCTGCCAAGGAACTTTCAGCAGAAACTGCAGCAGCCATTGATAGTAAACTAGCCAAGCAAGAAAGTTTGTCTCATAAACTCGGAGCTAAGAAAACCAACCTCCCATCTGGTGATCGAGGATTTTACAATAAGGCTTATGACTTGCTAGCAAGAATTCATCAAGACTTACTTGCTAATAAAGGGCGTCAAGCTGAATTTGACACTTTGGATAAACTGTTGGAACGTCTCAATGATGCCTCAAGTGATAAAGTCAAGTTGGTGGATGATATCTTGGCCTTTCTAGCACCGATTCGTCATCCAGAACGTCTAGGAAAACCAAATGCGCAAATTGCCTACACTGATGATGAGATTCAGGTAGCCAAGTTGGCAGGCAAGTATACAACAGAAGATGGCTATATCTTTGATCCTCGTGATATCACCAGTGATGAGGGGGATGCCTATGTAACTCCACATATGACCCACAGTCATTGGATTAAGAAAGATAGTTTTTCTGAAGCCGAAAGAGCGGCAGCCCAGGCTTATGCTAAAGAGAAAGGTTTGACTCCTCCTTCAACAGATCATCAGGGTTCAGGAAATACGGATGCTAAAGGAGCAGAAGCTATCTACAATCGCGTGAAAGCGGCTAAGAAGGTGCCACTTGATCGTATGCCTTACAATCTCCAACATACCGTGGAAGTTAAAAACGGTAGTTTAATCATTCCTCATTATGATCATTACCATAACATCAAATTTGAGTGGTTTGACGAAGGACTTTATGAGGCACCTAAGGGGTATAGTCTAGAAGATCTCTTTGCGACTGTCAAGTACTATGTCGAACATCCAAACGAACGTCCGCATTCAGATAGTGGTTGGGGCAATGCAAGTGACCATGTTCAAAGAAACCAAAATGGTCAAGCTGATAACAATCAAACGGAAAAACCATCAGAGGAGAAACCTCGGACAGACAAACCTGAGGAAGAAAAGCCACGCGAAGAGAAGCCTCAAAGTGAGAAACCAGAATCTCCAAAACCAACTGAGGAGCCGGAAGAAGAATCACCAAAGGAACCAGAAGAACCTCAGGTCGAGACTGAAAAGGTTGAAGCGAAGTTGAAAGAGGCTGAAGCGTTACTTGCAAAGATCCAAGACCCCATTATCAAGTCCAATGCCAAAGAAACTCTCACTGGCTTAAAAAATAACCTGCTATTTGGTGCTCAGGATAACAATACCATTATGGCTGATGCTGAAAAGTTGTTGGCTTTATTAAAGGAGAGCAAGTAAAGGTAGAAGCATTTTCTAGATCCTAAAAACAGGATAGGAGAACTAGAAAAGTTAAAATCGAAAATGAGAACAGAATGTAAGTTCTAGTTCTCATTTTTTTCATGAAAATATGTAAAATATCTTGACATATGGTGTAAATAAAGATAAACTATTTACTAGTTAATTAAATGGTTAAATACTAGTTAAGGAGTAATGATGAAAAAAAGAACATTTCTATTATTAGTGGCAAGTCTGCTGGTTCTTGTCTTAGGAGCATGTAGCCAAAAAGAAAAACAAGAAGCAAAAGGGATGAAGATTGTAACAAGTTTTTACCCTATCTATGCCATGGTCAAAGAGGTATCAGGGGACTTGAATGATGTACGGATGATTCAGTCAAGTAGTGGGATTCACTCCTTTGAACCGTCAGCAAATGACATTGCTGCTATCTATGACGCAGATGTCTTTGTCTACCACTCTCATACGCTCGAATCTTGGGCTGGAAGTCTAGATCCTAACTTGAAAAACTCAAAAGTTAAGGTTTTAGAAGCTTCTGAAGGAATGACCTTGGAGCGTGTTCCAGGTTTAGAAGATGTAGAAGCTGGTGACGGTATTGATGAAAAAACACTCTACGACCCTCACACTTGGTTAGATCCAGAAAAAGCAGGTGAAGAAGCTCAGATTATCGCTGACAAACTTTCGGAGATTGATAGTTCTAATAAGGAAACGTATCAAAAGAATGCTAAAAACTTTATCGCTAAAGCCCAAGAATTGACTAAGAAGTACCAGCCTATTTTTGAAAAAGCGAGTCAAAAGACCTTTGTTACACAACACACAGCCTTTTCTTATCTCGCTAAACGCTTTGGTTTGAAACAACTTGGTATAGCAGGGATTTCCCCTGAACAAGAACCAAGTCCGAGACAACTAACAGAAATTCAGGAATTCGTTAAGACCTATAAGGTTAAAACCATCTTTACTGAGAGCAATGCTTCTTCTAAAGTCGCTGAGACTTTGGTCAAATCAACAGGAGTTAGCCTAAAGACCCTCAATCCTTTAGAAGCAGATCCTGAAAATGACAAAACTTACTTAGAAAATCTAGAAGAAAATATGAATGTTCTTGCAGAAGAATTAAAATGAGGAGATGATAAAAATGAAGAAGAAATATATTGTAGCAGGATCGGCTCTTGTCCTTTCCCTAAGCCTTTGCATCTATGCATTGAACCAACACCAGGTAGAAGGAAAAAAAGATAATAACCGTGTGTCTTATGTCGATGGGAAGCAAGACACTCAAAAAACAGAGAATCAGACACCAGATCAAGTTAGCAAAAAAGAAGACATTCAGGCTGAACAAATTGTTGTGAAAATCACCGATCAAGGTTATGTGACTTCACATGGTGATCATTTCCATTATTACAATGGTAAAGTTCCTTTTGACGCTATTTTCAGCGAAGAACTGTTGATGAAAGATGCCAATTATCAACTGAAAGACGCTGATATTGTCAACGAAATCAAGGGTGGCTATATTATCAAGGTGGATGGTAAGTATTATGTTTACCTTAAAGATGCGGCTCATGCTGATAATATTCGTACGAAGGACGAAATTGAGCGCCAAAAACAAGGTCATACTCACGATGCACCAACTTCTAACAGTGCAGTGGCACTTGCTCAATCTCAAGGCCGTTATACTACAGATGATGGCTACATCTTTAATCCAACTGATATTATAGAGGATACTGGTGATGCTTACATCGTTCCTCACGGTGGACATTACCACTACATTCCAAAGAGTTCCTTGTCTGCTAGCGAATTGGCTGCTGCCCAAGCCTACCTCTCTGGAACTAGAAAACAAGCAAGTGTGACTGACTATCGTCCGAGTTCAAACACAACTAGTCAAACTAGCAATCTGAGTCAAGAAGCTGAAACACCAAGCAAACCAGAAGAGAGCCTTCAGAGTCTATTGCAGCAACTCTATGCTCTTCCAAGTAATCAACGTTATGCTGAATCAGATGGCTTGATTTTTGACCCTGCTAAGATTGCAAGCAGAACACCAAGTGGCGTAGCGATTCCTCATGGAAATCACTATCATTTCATTCCGTATACAAAGCTTTCTGCATTGGAAGAAAAGATTGCGCGTATGATTCCTTTATCTAGCGACAGTGGGAAGCCAACACCTTTAGAAAATCCAAGCAAACCAGCAGAGCATCCAGCTCAGCCAAATCATTCTTATGACCAAGACGGTGACCATGGAAGCCAGGATACCAACCATGAAGATCATGACCATGATGGAGAGGAGCATGACCATCACCACGGTGAAGAACATGATCATAGTTTTGCAGCTGACCGAGTTATTAGTGAAGATGAGCAAGGGTTTGTAGTTTCTCATGGAGATCACGCTCATTATTTCTTTAAGAAGGACTTGACTGCAGCCCAAATCAAAGCTGCCCAAAATCACTTGAAAGAAAATCATCAGCCTCAGCACGTTCAACCACTTGCAAAGACTGTGGAAAGTTTCTCAAGAGATGCTAGCGATGAAGAAAAAATCAAGTATATCTCACAGACCTACGGGGTTCCGCTCGAAGCGATTCGTATTTCAAATGGATTCTTTGTCTTTGGAAATCCGGATCAAGCCTATGATCCAACCCATATCCATCCCTATGCCGTTCGAAAAGAACATGTTCGTATTCCTCTCCAAACTGGAAATCCAGAACTGGATTTCCTAAATGAACTGTATACGACTGCACTACGTGATGGGGTATCTCCTTATAGTTTGCAAGTAGAAAATAGTAGTTTTGTGATTCCTCACGGAGACCACAATCACTACATCAAGGTTCAAACCAAGGGCTATGAAGTAGCTTTGAAAAATAAGATTCCGGCCCTACAATCGACCTATCAACCTGGAGCGTTTGATGAACAAACAGTTCTATCTAAAGTGGATCAACTGTTAGCAGATAGCAGAAGTCTCTACAAAGACCAGCCAATCATGCAGAGACGTGTTGAACTTGCTTTGGGGCAATTCACCGAAAATATGAAAAAACTGGCAACAAACTCAACTGCTGGATATCTAGCAGCCTTGGATCTCTTTGATAAACAATACATCCATGTGGATCAAAGTGTGGCACCGGTTGAAACTTCACCTTTAGATAAGAAGTACCAAGCCCTAGTAGATAAGATCAATACATTGGATACAGATACTTATGGCTTGCCTAAGAAAGATCTTTTGGTACATTTGCAGGAAGCAAAACTAGCACAGGATGAGACAGAGTTGGCTGCGATTGAAGCGAAACTGCAGGCCTTGCAAGATTTCCGAGATCGAACAGGGGTTACAACAGTAGAGTACATCAAGTATTTCTATGAACATGTATCTGATGGTCGTTTGAGAGAAGAACTTCGGAACCGTGTTGCCAAGTTGACATGGGAACTTTACCAGTCACAATCTTTCCTCAAAGCAACCGACTTGAACAAGCTATTCCCAACTATTTACCAAACTAAGCTAGAAGTAGAAGAAGCTCTCAAAGAAGAACCAGTTTCTACAAAAGCTGGTAAGACTATTCTAGATACGGAAAAAGTAGATAGTCAAACTGCTAAGACTGCCATCTATGAATTCTTAAAAGAACTCTACGGTGATTTTATGCCAGAAGAGCGGGTTAGCCATGTTAAGAAGGAAGAAGTGGATGCTCTCCTAACTAAAGCTGCCCAACTCCTAGCACGTGTCAAAGAAGATGGTGTCAAACAATCCCTAGCTGAAGAAGCAGCTAATATCAAAGCGGCTACTGAAAAGGAAAATGCAGACCTTGACGAAGCTAAAACACAACTTGAGGATCTCTTGAATCGTATTGCAGCGACTATCCAACGAGAGAAAAAAGAAGCGGAACAAGATCCACAAACGGTGATCATCTACCAAAAACTCTATAATGTCTTGCTCTCTCTTCACAAGTACTTAGAGGATAACAAAGGATCCGATGCTGACTTTGAACGTGTCGATGCCCTTTTTGATCAACTTGCAGCCAAAAGCAGTGATAAAGAAGGCCTCCTCACTCTAGCTAAAGAAATCATTAGCTTGAACCAAGAACTTCGTTCAAAAGCAAGTGAAACTGGCAGCCAATCTAAGTCTGAGAAAGACAGTGAAACAGCTACTTCTAAACCAACAGAAAAGCAAGCGCAAAGTGAGTCTGAGACAAGTGCTCAACCAAATGAATAAAAAGAAAGACGAAGTAGCTGAGCTACCTCGTCTTTTTTAGTCTTTATAAGATACAATGCCAATGATGGTATCCACCGCACGCTCCATAGTTTGAAGGCTGACGTATTCAAAACGTCCATGCATGTTTTCACCACCAGCAAAGATATTTGGAGTTGGAATTCCCATAAAGGAAATCTTAGACCCATCTGTTCCACCACGAATTGGTTCTATAATTGGCGTGATACCTAAATCTTCCATAACAGCTTTAGCAATGGTAACGGGTGTCATGTCTTTCTCAATGACTTCCTTCATATTGTAGTACTGGTCAGTCAGAGTCAAGGTCACGCGATCATTCCCAAGTTCTTGATTCATCTTGTCAGCAATAGACTGCATAGCTGCTTTACGTGTTTCAAAGGCATCCTTTTCAAAATCGCGAATGATGTAGCTTGCACGCGCCTCCTCGACACTACCTGACACATCCATAAGATGATAGAAACCTTGGTAACCATCTGTTAGTTCAGGTCGGTCATTCTCAGGAAGTTGATTATGAAAATCAATTGCTAGCTGAAGGGCATTGACCATTTGACCCTTTGCAGTACCAGGGTGGACATTGCGCCCTTGGAAATGAAGCTCAGCAGCAGCTGCTGAGAAAGTCTCGTACTGAAGTTCTCCTAGCGGACCACCATCAACAGTATAGGCAAAGTCAACGTCAAAGTCTTCTGCATCAAACTTGTTAGCTCCAACGCCAATTTCTTCATCTGGACCAAAACCAACTCGAATCTCACAGTGTTTGATTTCGGGATGAGCAGTCAGATATTCAATAGCAGTCATAATCTCAGCAATCCCTGACTTGTCATCAGCACCCAGCAAGGTCGTGCCATCGGTTATGATGAGTGTTTGGCCTGGATATTTCTCAAGGCTCTTGAAGTCGGCCGGATCGAGTTTAAAACCAGAATCTCCTAAGTCGATAGCTCCACCATCGTAATTTTCGATGACTTGCGGATTAACTCCCTCAGCATTAAAGTCAGCTGTGTCCATGTGGGAGATGAAGCCAATCTTGCGTGTTAAGCTAGGATCATTAGCTGGTAAGGTACCAATAGCAAAACCATTTGGAAGGTAGTAGACGTTTTGCAGACCGACACGTTTCATTTCAGGAATAAGAACGTTAGTCGCAAAATCTACCTGGCTTTGCGTACTTGGAGTAGTAGTAGAGTGTTCGTCAGATCGCGTATTGACCTTAACGTAGGTCAAAAAACGATCTAAAAGGTTCGGATAAGTCATAAAAACTCCTTTAACAATCATAAAATAGAATGCAAACTTCGGAAAAAACCTTATTCTGAAAATTTCATGAATTTTGAAAAAATATAATAATTCAAATTCAATAGACTTTTAAATGAAATTTTGGATATTCTAGAATAAAATATATGCATTGATATTTTATGAGATTTTTTTATTCTTTTTTCATTTTACCATAGAATAGTTTGAAAGACAAAGAAGAATCATACTCTTTTATTAATTAACATAATATAAAATTAATCATATTAATTGACACTGCGTGAACTTTATTGTACAATTATCTTGTAAATGTCCTACATTGATATAGTAACAATATTACTACATTCTAGTTAAGGAGAATAAAATGAACATTCGCTTCGATTTTAAGAAAGTTCAAATTATTGCGCGCCGTTTAGTTACACTGTTAGCTATTCTCTTTTTGTGTGCTCCGATAAGCCTGTTAAATGCTGATTCTACTACAGAACCTCAGACAACCCTTCACAAGACAATTACTCCGATATCGGGACAGGATGACAAGTATGAGTTGTCATTGGATATCACGTCCAAACTGGGAACGGAGACCCAAACGGATCCCTTGGATGTTGTTTTAGTAGCAGACCTCTCAGGAAGTATGCAGAATCAGGATGTCCAATCTTTTGATGGACGGACGATCAGTCGGATTGACGCATTGAAAAATACTCTAAGAGGAACAAATGGTCGTAAGGGCTTAATTGATACCATTCTATCCAATTCTAATAACCGGTTATCTATGGTAGGATTTGGTGGGAAAATTGACAATAAAAAGAATGATCAGTATTGGGATGGAAATAAATGGAGACTTTTTAGACCATACTGGCCCTATGAACGGATGACAAAATACTATGATGGCGTTTCACCATGGGATGATGCTAACACGATTTTAGGATGGAGTAACAATGCTCGTGCTGCTAAAACAGCGGTATACAACATGAGTATTGCAGGAGGTAATTCCATTGGTACTGAGTCAGGTATTGGTACCGGGACCAATATTGGGGCTGGATTAACCTTGGCCAACCAGTTAATGGGAAGTGCAAGATCTAATGCTAAGAAAGTCGTTATTTTGCTTTCAGATGGCTTTGCGAATATGGTCTACGATGCCAATGGTTACACTATATATAACTACAATAACGAGGATCCTAATATCGAAACAGCTCCCCAGTGGTTTTGGGATAGATTAAATAATAATCTAAATAGTCTATCATATAGCTTGGCTCCAACACTTGATGGTTTCTATTCAATTAAATTTCGTTATTCAAACAATGTCGACAGTATTACCAGTCTGCAATATTATATGAGGCAACATAATGCCTCCATTCCAAATGAAATATTCTCTGCAAATGATGAAGACCAGTTACAAGACAGTTTCAAAGATATCACTGATAAGATTCTGCCACTGGGAATCCACCACGTGACCATCAAGGATGTTCTTTCTAAGTATGTCCAGCTATTACCGAACGGATCGTCAGAGTTTCGTGTAGTGAAAGAAAAGGATGGTAGCAGTGAAACATTAACCGAAGAGCAAGTAACTTTTGATACCAAGACAACGGCAGAAGGATTAGTGGAAGTTACGGCTAACTTTTCTCCGAATTATTCCTTAGAAGATGGAGCTAGATATGTCCTCAAATTCACTGTTACATCTAGTCAAGATGCTCTGGATGCCATTGCAGGTGATAAAAAACTAGAGGCTGGTGATGCTGAAGGTTCTGATGTCAATAAACTCTATTCCAATAAAGGTGCCAGTGTCACCTATTCCTATGGAATAGGCACCTCCCAAACCAAGACCAAAGAATACTCTGACAACCCAACCTTTAAGCCTTCGGATCCATTAACGGTACCAGTGGAAGTTGAATGGCAAGGTGTGACGGGTGCGAGAACTGTCATTACAGCTGATCAACCGAGTAATGTTGAACTGAAACTGGTTCAAAAGAACAAGAACGGAGGTCCTGATAATCAAGACTATCGAAAGACCAATGTGAATGTTAGTAAAAACGTATCTAATGAAACGAGGAACTTTGAAAAAGTTGCCAAAGGATATCAATACGATTTAATTGCACCAGACGTCCCCGCCTTTACCAAAGAAATAAAAAATGTTGGTACAGAAACTAAACCATCCTTCAAGGTAATCTATAAACAATTGCCAAGTCTGACGATTAAGAAAGTGTTGGAAGCTGAAAATAACTTGAACAAGGAGTTTAGGATTAAGGTAAAACTAACCTCTCCTGATTCTAAGCCATTGAATGGAACTTTTGGCGATATAACTGTTGTGAATGGAGAAGCGGAGATCCGTGTCGAAAAACGAAAACGTTGGAAAGGTATTCTAAGCTATCTTCCTCGAGGAACCCATTACAAGGTTGAAGAAGAAGCGGCATCAACGAACGGTTACCACGTTACATATGAGAATCAAGAGGGCGATCTGAATAAAGACGAAACCAGTATTGTCACGAATCACAAGCTTCCAAGTTTATCAGTTACAAAAAAGGTTACGGGTGTATTTGCCAACCTATTAAAATCCTTCAAGATTACCATTAACATTAGGGATGCTCAGAATAGTCCACTGAATGGAACCTATACTGCAACGGTAAATAATAAAAGAACCCCTCTGCAATTTACGAATGGTCGAGTGTCTATTGATCTAAACAAAGATCAAACCATAAAAATTGATGGACTTCCACTCAATAGTCACTATACCGTAGAAGAGGAATCAAACTCTTCTAGTGGATATCAGGTATCTTATGAAAATCAAGAAGGCAAGCTGGATGGAGACAAGTCCGCGACAGTCACGAATAATAAGAATAGCGTGCCTGAAACCGGAGTTGACTTCCTCAGCAGTACACTCATGTTAGGAATAATCCTTCCTCTAGGGGGAATCTTCTTTACAATCCTACTCGGATATCTAGTGGTACATAGGAGAAAATAATGCTACTTAAAAAGAAACATAAGAAAACAGTAACACAAGTCAATCGGGATAAGTCTCCGCCGAGTGTATGGGGAGATATCCTCTACTTAGTCAGTAAGCTTCTGATGGTTGGGTTTGTACTGGCCACCCTTTACTTTTTTGTCTTTGGACTATTGAGATACAATGACGATGGCATGAAGCCAGCCTTGAAAGATGGCGATTTGGTTGTCTACTATAGGTTGGATAAACGTTATTCGATTGGTGATCTGCTCGTCTATAGTTATAAGGGCAAGGAAAGAGTGGCGCGTGTCATAGCAACCGAAGGAAGTACGATCGATATAAACGAAAATGGTCTCATCATCAACGGTTCTCCTCAACAAGAGCAGGATATCTACAAAGAAACGCTGCTCTATAAGGAAGGGGCTACCTTCCCAATGAAAGTCCCAGCAGGACAACTCTTTGTCCTCGGAGACAATCGAACAACGGCTGTAGATAGTCGTGCTTTTGGAACCATTCCTATACAGGATACCCATGGCAAGGTGGTAACAGTCCTAAGGCGACGGGGCTTTTGATGGTAATTTATGAAAAAAGAAATTTAAAAATAAAAGGAATAATCATGAAAAAAACATTTTTGAAAAAATTAGTTACTGCAAGCATTGCAGCTGTAACCGCCTTGTCGGTCTTTAGAGGAGTGCCAACATTTGCGGATGATAATGATGTGGCAACTGCCAAAGCAAATGGTGAAACAAGTGCAAAAGTTTCTATTAATAAGGTGTTGAATATTGCGGAAGGAATTACAACACCTGAAGCAACTTTTACATTTACTTTCACCCCAAAAACTGGTACATCATCAAATGGTGCACCTTATGAAACGATTGATTCTTCTAATGGTCAAATTACAGATAAAAATGTATCTTATTCTGGAACAGACGTTTTAGCAACTGGCCAAACTAACATTAAGAAAGAAACCGGCGATATTTTTAGAGAAGTGAACTATACACATGCTGGTGAATATGTCTATACTGTTGCTGAAAAACAAAATGTTGGTTGGAATGTTATTCAAAAAAATGGTTCACCTATTGATTTTATGACATATGATAATCGCAACTATGAAATGCACGTTATTGTTAAGAACAAAACTACAGGAGGAACATATATTTCTTCTGTGTATTTTAAACAAGTATCCCCAAGTGTGAATGGTAAAGTAAAACCATCTGAAAGTGGAACTACTTACAAATATGATCTTTTCACTAACATCTATCGTAAAAATGCTGGTAAAATTACAGATCCAAATGAACCAAACCCTAATAAACCAAATGTTTCAAAAGTTGATCCAAATGCTAAATCTTTAGTAATTAAAAAAGTTGTGTCAGGTGCTACTGCAGATAAATCAAAAGATTTCACTTTCAAGCTTACTTTTACCAAAGCATCTACAGAAACTTCACAATCCATCACTGGTAAAATCGGTGAAACCTCAAAAACATTTGTCTATGGTCAAGAAACAACTATAACACTACGCCACGATCAATCTTTGGTGTTTGACACAATTCCTGCAGGTACTCGTTATAAATTGGTTGAAACAGGATCTCAAGGTTATACAGCTTCAGCTGCATATAAGGAGAACGGAGCATCAAAAAATCAAGCTGGTACAGTTTCTACAAATTTCACTCAAGATAGTATCCTTGTTGGTGAAAAACCCAACGATAACACTATCACAAATAGCTTACCAGACGTTACCCCTACTGGTCTCTTGATTGACAATCTTCCTTTCATCTTGATGATTGGTCTTGGTTTGGCTGGATTTGTTGTTTTGTCTAAAAAACGCAGACAAGCTTAAGCAACTGGTTTGACCGATGAAAATCAAGCGTGAGAAACCAAAAAGGAGTTTGTCTAGGCGTCTGGTCCTTGCTGTAGATGCGTTGATAAATCATATCTTGCTCCTCTTGGCGGCCTTAGTCTTTCTCTTTGGTTTCTACGCTCTTTGGGATGCCAATCAGGTCTATTCTCAGGCTTCATCAAGTGAGTATGAGGCCTATAAACCAGTGAGTACTACTGAGAAAGATGAGCTTGCTAGTTTTTCTGGCTTTCACAAGCTACAGCAAGTCAATCCAGAGGTTCTCGGTTGGATCAATGTCTATGGCACCAATATCGACTATCCCTTAGTCCAAGCCAAAGACAATGAAAAGTACCTGAACAAAGATTCCAAGGGAGAATTTGCAGCTACAGGAGCTATTTTCCTTGAGGCTCGAAATGAATCCAAGTTCGAGGACTTTAATACCATCATCTACGGACACCATGTAGAAAATGGGGTTATGTTTGGAGATGTAGCAAAGTTTTCTGATAAGGAATTCTTTGACCAGCATCGCTACGGCAGTATTTACTATAATGGCGTTGAAAAAGGTCTTGAAATCTTTGAAATGCTCGAGGTGGACGCCTATGACTTTAACATCTACGATCCAGGTATTAATGGGGATGATCGGCGCCAAGAATATATCGATCACTTACTCTCGGTTGCCATTCACAAACGAGACATTACACTGGGGCCAAATGACCATATCATCCTTCTCAGTACCTGTTTCCTAGACGTAACAAATGGGAGACATATCGTAGTTGCCAAGATTACGGATACGGTTCCAAAGAACACCTTCCATACGAAAAAATCAAAACCATTCCCTTATAGTGTCTTTGATGATTCGTCGCTCGGACGATTTCTCTCATCGATTCCTTTGTGGATATGGTACATCATCTTGTTTATCTTGCTCTTGCTATTGATCTTCTTGCTCATCATCCTCTATTTGATCTTGCGTCGTAGAAGAGAAGCAAAGGAAGAAGGAGCAGATACCATTACTGACTAAACTACCAATAAAAGAGAAAGGGATAGCCTCTCTTGCTCTTTTATTTTCAAGGCTAGAAAGGAGAAAGCAGGAAATATGAAAACAAGTACAAGTCGCAAAGTTATAAAGGTCATTCTATCCCTCTTTCTAGTTTTTTTCTGTCTTTTTACAGCTGATAGGGTCCTTGCGAGTGACTACGATCATTATAATCCCATTGAAAAGGATGCCAGCAGTACGGGCTTTGAAACCTTGCAGCACCTCAACAAGGATGTTTGTGGTTGGATTAGCCTTGATGGGACCAAGGTAGACTATCCCCTCTTGCAGAGTCAGGACAATGTCAAATACCTTGACCGCAATGCTTTTGGCGATTATACTGTGTCAGGGTCTATTTTTCTAGACTATCGTTTTAATCCAAACTTTACTGACTTTAACACCATCATCTATGGTCACTCCATGGCTTCTGGTGCTATGTTTGGGGAGATTCAAAAATTTGCGGATCAAGATTTTTTTGAAATGCATCGCTATGGCTCTATCTACTACAATGGCCGTGAACGTGGTCTGGAGATTTTTGGGATTTTAGAAGTAGACGCCTATGACACGGAGATTTACCGAACTTTGAGTTCCAACGATGAGGAACACCAGGCTTACTATCAATATTTGCTAAGTAAAGCCAAGTACAAGCGAGATGTCTCCTTGACCTCAACGGACAAGATTGTTTTGTTAAGCACCTGTTTCCTTAACATTACCAACGGACGACATATCCTATTAGCTAAAATAACGGATGCACCAGTAAAAGCAGCCCAGGATAAAAGTGGAGAAGCTGTAGGGACGCGGTATTTCGATCAAGGGCTAACAACGCATTGGATTTATATCCTTGCCTTTCTTCTCCTGATTATCGTTATTTTACTCCTTGTTGTTATCATCCTAATCATGAGACGAGATAAAAAGACTAAAGAACAAAAGAAATAGTAGACGTCGGAAGCGTTTACTATTTTTTTCTTTCATGATAGAATAGATAGTGAAAATAATATCATAAGGATGATAACATGAAAAAAGCAATATTAATGATGACCTTTGGATCTCCAGAGGAGATTAGTTTTGAAGGAGTAGCAGAATTTTTTACAAACATTCGTCGTGGAGTTAGACCCCAAGACCACGAGATCCAGACTCTCTATGACAACTATGTCCTTATCGGCGGGACACCCTTGCAGCGGATTACACGTGAGGAGGTTGATTTAGTCAAGGAACGTTTAGGCGAGGAGTACGGTATCTACTTTGCCAACAAATTTTCTCGTCCCTTTATTCCAGACGTGATCAAGCAGATGGAAGCTGATGGTGTTGAAGAATGTATCTGCTTGATTTTGGAACCTCATTATTCTTTTTACTCAGTCATGGGGTATGAAAAGTTTCTGGAAAGCCAGCAGATCCGATTTTTAGTCATTAAGGACTGGTATCAACAGCAGCCTTTGTTGGACTTTTGGACAGATGAGATTAGAAAAATTTTACGAAACCATGTGGGAGAAGAATCTTTCAAGGTAATCTTTTCAGCCCACAGTGTTCCCATTTTTGCCTTGGACTATGGAGATCCATATATCGATCAGATTTTCGATAATAGCAAGCTAATCGCTGAACAACTCGGCCTAATGACAGACCACTATACCAATACTTGGCAGAGCGAAAGCGATATTGGAATCCCTTGGATCAAGCCAGATGTTTTAGAATATTTACGAGAACAAAAGCAACATCCCGAGCATTATATTTTTGTCCCGATTAGTTTTATCAGTGAGCACATCGAAGTCCTGTTTGACAACGATGTAGAATGTTATGAGTTGTGTCAAGAATTAGATGTCACCTACCATCGTCCACCTATGCCCAATACGGATAGCCGTTTAATTGACGCATTAGTTGCTACTGTAAGAGCGAATGAAGACAAAGAATTTAAAGCTTTTCTCCCAGAAGAAGAAACTTTTGATGAGTTAGCGCCTTCAGCAACTACCAAGGACATCATGGAGGAGACAGACGACCTTCAGATGCCAGAATTTGTCAAAAAGCTCATTGAGAAAAAAGGCCGTGAAAATGTGAAGATGCCGTACTTAATTAAGAAAATGCTCGAAAAGGCTGGGAAATTACCAAAAGAGTAAAGAAAAAAGGATTTAGCTTTAAGCTAGATCCTTTATCTGTTTTATTTTTTCTCAAGAAGAGCTTTGATTTCTTGAAGAACTTCAAGTTCAGTTGGAGCAGCAGGTGCTTCCTCAACCACTTCCTCTTTCTTACGAAGGTTTTGAGCTTTTTCAATACCTTTGATAACGAAGAAGAGAACTGTACCCACAACAAGGAAGTTGATAACAGCGCTTAAGAATTTACCATATGTAACACCATTCCATGCAAGCTCAGCGATGTTTTGTACTTTCGCAGCTTCCAAAGCTGGGTTCAATAGAAGTGGAGTGATGATATCGTTAACAAATGAAGTAACGATAGCACCAAATGCAGAGGCAATGATCACACCGACAGCAAGGTCAACAACATTACCACGAAGCAAAAATGCTTTAAGATCCTTTAACATTTTCATAAATTCCTTTCCTAATTTTCTGATTTATTATATCCTAAATTGTGACAAAAAGCAACTTGAACGCTCAAAGTGGTCAGTTGCCCCCTTTAAAAATATAGATTTTACTGAAAATATAATTTAAAATGATGATCAAAATTTGCGCTAGGATAGTTTCAACCGTATTAACTCTATCTATATTATATTCAACAAACTGGCCAATAATATCAGGAAAGGCTGTAACAAAGATATAAGTTAAAAGAAGGTCCAGTCCAAGAGTAGAGAGACGAGCTAAGAAAAACTTAGCTAGGCGAGTTAGCCAATTCCTTCTCTCTTGTTTAAAGACAATTGTATCATTTGTGAGAAAGGCAAAGAGAATCCCAATAAAATTTGCAAGGGCAGTTGCAAGGATTTCCTGGTGGCTGATATGGTAAATAACCAAACGTGATACAATAGAAACCAGAGTAGTAGCACCACCAAAAAATAGGTAGGAGAGGATTTCGTTATCAAAGAAAGCTTTTATTAGTCTTTTCATGATTTTAGTATAGCATAAAGCTGGCTAATGTGCTATACTAGTAAGGTTGATAATCTCAACCCTTGGTGCTTAGCTTCTTTCACCAAGCATATTTTACGCGGGAAACCGCTAAAGGAGAAAACATGAAAAAATTAACTGTTCGTGACATAGCAGATATTGCTATTGTTGCTGCTATTTATGTAGTTTTGACTATTACGCCACCAATCAATGTTCTTAGTTTTGGGGTGTATCAGTTCCGTATTTCAGAAATGTTGAATTTCTTGGCATTTTACAACCCTAAATACATCATCGGTGTGACGATTGGTTGTATGATTGCTAATTTCTTTAGTTTTGGTATAATTGATGTCTTTGTCGGTGGAGGTTCTACCTTAGTTTTCCTTAGTCTAGGTGTATGGCTCTTTGCAAAATACAGCAAAGATTACCTCTTTAACGGATTGATTCGAAAAGATCATTTCTTCTTTTCAATCCTCTTCTCCATTTCAATGATTACCATTGCAGCCGAACTTCATATCTTGACAGAAGCTCCCTTCTTCTTCACATGGTTCTCTACTGGAATTGGTGAGTTTGCATCACTTATAGTGGGAGCGATTTTGATTGGTAAACTGGGACAGCGAATCGATCTAACAAAATAAGAAGTTTATAAGCTAGATTCTTGATAAGTCTAGCTTTTTTCATTCCATAAATTAAAAGAGAGCGCTTGACAAGAACATAGAACTATAGTATACTTTTTAGGTAAGCTGATTTAGCTCAGTTGGCAGAGCGCATCCATGGTAAGGATGAGGTCGCCGGTTCAATCCCGGCAATTAGCATTAAATAGATACAAAAACCCTTATTTACAAGGGTTTTTGTTATGTCTGACCCAAATTTTTCAAAGATATTTCTTATGCACCTGTATAAATGAAGCAAAGAGTTTTGGCTGTTGACAAAAGTGACTCTATCTAGTAGAATAGTAGATGCGATGAGTCGATAGGCAGTCTTCGGAATGCTATTGAGCATAAGGAGGTCATAACGCAGGAGCGGACCTTGATGAGTTGTGTGAACCTGCTCATCACATGAAGATGCCTCTTAGTCCCTGGTCAATGACTAGGGATTTTTAATTTTCAGAAAATATAACCCAAAAATGCTTTTCAATTTCTGGAAAAAGTAGTATAATACATCTATTATAGAAATTTTTAGAAAATTCCGAAAGAGGTTATTTATGGGATATACAGTTGCTGTAGTCGGCGCGACAGGTGCTGTCGGAGCTCAGATGATAAAAATGTTGGAAGAATCAACACTTCCAATCGATAAAATTCGTTACCTTGCTTCTGCACGTTCAGCAGGCAAGACTTTGAAATTTAAAGACCAAGATATTACGATTGAAGAAACGACTGAGACCGCTTTTGAGGGTGTTGATATTGCACTCTTCTCAGCAGGTGGTTCGACATCAGCTAAGTATGCACCATACGCAGTTCAAGCTGGAGCGGTAGTAGTAGATAATACATCTTATTTCCGTCAAAATCCTGATGTTCCTTTGGTTGTTCCAGAGGTCAATGCTCATGCACTTGATGCCCACAACGGGATTATTGCCTGCCCTAACTGTTCAACAATCCAAATGATGGTGGCTCTTGAGCCAGTTCGTCAAAAATGGGGCTTGGACCGTATCATCGTTTCAACTTACCAAGCGGTTTCAGGTGCTGGTATGGGAGCGATTCTTGAAACACAACGTGAACTCCGTGAAGTCTTGAATGACGGTGTGAATCCACGTGATTTGCATGCGGAAATCTTGCCTTCAGGTGGTGACAAGAAACACTATCCTATCGCCTTTAACGCTCTTCCACAAATCGATGTCTTCACGGACAATGATTACACTTACGAAGAGATGAAGATGACTAAGGAAACGAAGAAAATCATGGAAGATGATAGCATCGCAGTGTCTGCAACATGTGTGCGTATTCCTGTCTTGTCTGCTCACTCTGAGTCTGTTTACATTGAAACAAAAGAAGTGGCTCCAATAGAAGAAGTGAAAGCAGCTATCGCAGCCTTCCCAGGTGCAGTTCTTGAAGATGATGTAGCTCATCAAATCTATCCACAAGCTATCAATGCTGTTGGTTCACGTGATACCTTTGTTGGTCGTATCCGTAAAGACTTAGATGCTGAAAAAGGAATCCATATGTGGGTTGTTTCAGATAACCTTCTCAAAGGTGCTGCCTGGAACTCAGTTCAGATTGCAGAAACGCTTCACGAACGTGGATTGGTTCGTCCAACAGCTGAGTTGAAATTTGAATTAAAATAGTCATATCGTTTAGGAGTTCAGATGAACTCCTTCTTTGAAATAGAGAGGTGTTTCTCATGTCTTATCAAGATTTAAAAGAGTGTAAAATCATCACAGCCTTTATTACCCCTTTCCATGAGGATGGTTCCATCAACTTTGATGCCATTCCAGCCTTGATTGAGCATCTGTTGGCCCATCATACTGACGGCATTCTTCTTGCAGGGACGACAGCCGAGAGTCCAACCTTGACCCACGATGAGGAGTTGGAACTCTTTGCGGCTGTACAAAAGATTGTCAATGGGCGTGTTCCTTTGATTGCGGGTGTAGGTACCAATGATACACGTGACTCGATCGAATTTGTCAAAGAAGTCGCAGAATTTGGTGGCTTCGCTGCTGGACTTGCTATCGTACCGTACTACAACAAACCTTCTCAAGAAGGGATGTACCAGCACTTTAAAGCTATTGCGGATGCATCAGATTTACCTATTATCATTTATAACATTCCAGGACGTGTGGTTGTCGAATTAACTCCAGAAACCATGCTTCGTTTGGCTGACCATCCAAATATCATTGGTGTCAAAGAATGTACTAGCTTGGCTAATATGGCTTACTTGATTGAGCACAAGCCAGAAGAGTTCTTGATTTATACAGGTGAAGATGGAGATGCCTTCCATGCCATGAACCTTGGTGCAGATGGGGTTATTTCTGTTGCCTCTCATACAAATGGGGACGAAATGCACGAAATGTTCACTGCCATTGCAGAAAGCGACATGAAGAAAGCTGCAGCTATTCAGCGTAAATTCATTCCTAAGGTCAATGCTCTCTTCTCTTATCCAAGTCCTGCTCCTGTTAAGGCAGTTTTGAACTACATGGGATTTGAAGCTGGACCAACTCGATTACCTCTAGTTCCAGCACCAGAAGAAGATGCCAAACGCATTATCAAAGTTGTCGTAGATGGCGACTACGAAGCAACTAAGGCAACTGTAACTGGTGTTTTAAGACCAGATTACTAATAACTACAATAAAATCCATGACCGCAAGAACGATCATGGATTTTTCTTATTTTCCTAAACAGAATTGGCTAAAGAGTTGGGTAATGAGTTCATCAGGTGCGGCATCTCCAGTAATTTCTCCGAGAATTTCCCAAGTACGGGTCAAATCTACTTGAAGAAGATCAACTGGCATACCCAGTTCAAGACCTTCGTTAACAGCTTGTAGGCTTTCAACAGCCTTCTCAATCAAGGAAATGTGACGGGCGTTAGATAGATAAGTAGCATCTTGCTCGACCAAGCCAGCATTTTCAAAGAAGAGGTCATTAATGCGTTCTTCAATCTTATCAATGTTTTGGTTTTTTAGAACTGAAATACGGATAACATCTTCAGGCAGTTCCGAAGTTTCAATCGCTTCAGGAAGATCAGTTTTATTAAGTAGAATAATGCGGTTGGTATCCTGACTGATTTCTAAGAGTTGTCTGTCTTGTGCTGTTAGTGGCTCACTAGCGTTTAAGACAAGAAGTACCAAGTCAGCTTCCTTGAGGGCTTTCTTGGAGCGTTCAACTCCGATTTGTTCCACGACATCATCTGTTTCCCGGATACCAGCTGTATCAATCAATTTGAGAGGAACCCCGTTAATGTTGACGTATTCTTCGATAACATCTCGAGTAGTACCAGCGATGTCTGTTACGATGGCCTTTTCTTCACGCAACAGGTTGTTGAGGAGGCTGGATTTTCCAACGTTGGGGCGTCCGATGATGGCAGTTGAAATTCCCTCACGGAGGATTTTACCGCGACGGGCTGTTCGAAGGAGATTGGTAAGCAACTGCTCAAACTCCATAGTCTTCTCGCGGACGACAGCAGTAGTGGCTTCCTCAACATCGTCATACTCAGGATAGTCGATATTGACCTCTACTTGGGCCAAGGTATTGAGAATTTCCTGACGAGTATTATTAATGAGTTCAGAAAGAGAACCGTCCAATTGGTTGACTGCGATATTCATAGCCTTGTCTGTCTTGGCACGGATGATGTCCATCACTGCCTCAGCCTGTGTTAAGTCCACACGACCGTTTAGAAAGGCACGCTTGGTAAATTCACCCGGTTCAGCCAATCGAGCTCCTTCACGGATAGCTAGTTGGAGAATTTCATTGGTTACCGCAATCCCGCCGTGGGTGTTAATCTCGATAATATCCTCACGAGTGAAGGTCTTTGGAGACTTCATAGCTCCAACCATAACCTCATCCATGACCTTACCAGTTTGAGGGTCAACGATGTGACCGTAGTTGAGGGTATGGCTTGCAACCTTGCTCAAGTCTTTTCCTTTAAAAATCTTTTGCGCAATGGCAAAGCTATCTGTTCCGCTCAGGCGGACAATACCAATTGCTCCTTCACCTAGTGGAGTAGAGATAGCAGCGATGGTATCAAATTCACGTGTAATCATACTATTTCCTTTTGTATTTCTTTTCTTAGGATAGGTATCCAAGCATCTCTTCAAATTGTAACAAAATTAGACTATTTCTTCAATGGATGCTACTTGGAGATTGAAAAAGCCTAAGCAATTCTGCTTAAGCTGGATTATTTGGTGCGCATTTCCCCTTGAGGGAAGTAGGTTCCTTCTGGCATGTCGTTGATGATGACATGAACGGCTGATTGAGGGGCTCCAGTGTTGCGGACAACAGCTTCCGTTACTTCCTTAGCAAGAGCTTTCTTTTGCTCGAGCGTGCGCCCTTCAAATAAATCGATGCGTACAAATGGCATAATAGCTTCCTCCACTAGTTTTTGATTTCTTCTATTTTACCACATTTTGCCGTTTAAAGCTTCAGAAAATTATGATATACTAGAATGTAGCAAAAATTTAGAAATGGACGTGAAATAGAAGCATGGCACAGTTGTATTATCGTTATGGGACCATGAACTCTGGTAAGACGATTGAGATTCTCAAGGTGGCCTATAACTACGAGGAGCAAGGAAAGGGAGTTGTGATTATGACTTCTGCTCTGGATACGCGTGACGGTGTTGGCTATGTGTCGAGCCGAATCGGCATGAAACGCCCAGCTATTGCGATTGAGGAAACGACGGATATCTTTGGTTATATCCGAGTCTTACCTGAGAAACCATACTGTGTGTTGGTTGATGAGGCTCAGTTTCTCAAGCGTCACCATGTTTATGACCTTGCTCGTGTTGTTGATGAGTTAGACATACCTGTCATGGCTTTTGGTTTGAAGAATGACTTTCGCAATGAATTGTTCGAAGGTTCCAAATATCTCTTGCTTTTAGCAGATAAGATTGACGAAATCAAGACCATTTGTCAGTATTGTAAGAAAAAGGCGACTATGGTGTTGCGAACTCAAGATGGCGTGCCAGTCTATGATGGAGAACAAATTCAGATCGGTGGCAATGAAACCTATATCTCAGTCTGCCGTAAACATTATTTTGCCCCAATGATAACATCTAACAAGGAGCACAACTATGACAATTGAACTAAGAGATGTTACAATGGAAAATTATTTTGATGTTTTGAATTTGGATGTCAAGGAATATCAAAAACAATTCATTGCAACCAACGCAATTAGTTTAGCTGAAGCATATGTCTACACTAAAAATGGAGATTTTGTAGCTCCATTGGCAGTTTATGATAATGATGCAATTATAGGTTTTGTGATGATAGCTTATGATAAAAAGATTGGAATTAGTAGTGGAAATTATTTACTATTTCGTTTTATGATTGATAAGAATTTTCAAAATCAAGGATATTTTAAACCAATTATGGATAAAGTGCTGGACTATGTTCAGACAGCGCCAGCAGGTTTAGGCAATAAACTTTGGTTGTCTTATGAACCAGAAAATGAACATGCAAGATCTTGTTACCTCAGTTATGGATTTAAAGAAACTGGGGAAATATTTGAGAACGAAGTAGTAGCAATCTATGATTTAACAATTGAGAAATAAGGAGAAAAAATGAACATCTATGATCAACTACAAGCTGTAGAAGACCGTTACGAAGAACTAGGAGAATTGCTGAGTGACCCTGATGTAGTATCAGACACCAAGCGTTTCATGGAGCTTTCAAAAGAAGAGGCTTCTACTCGTGATACGGTAACAGCCTACCGTGAGTACAAACAAGTCCTTCAAAACATCGTCGATGCTGAAGAAATGATTAAAGAATCAGGCGGAGATGCGGACTTGGAAGAAATGGCCAAGCAGGAACTGAAAGACGCTAAGGCTGAAAAAGAAGAATACGAAGAAAAACTCAAAATTTTGCTCCTTCCAAAGGATCCAAACGATGATAAGAACATCATCCTTGAAATCCGTGGAGCAGCTGGTGGAGACGAAGCAGCACTTTTCGCTGGAGATTTGTTAACTATGTACCAGAAGTATGCGGAAGCCCAAGGCTGGCGCTTTGAAGTCATGGAAGCTTCTATGAATGGTGTGGGTGGTTTCAAAGAAGTGGTTGCCATGGTTTCTGGTCAGTCTGTATATTCTAAACTCAAGTATGAGTCTGGTGCCCACCGTGTGCAACGTGTCCCTGTGACAGAAAGCCAAGGCCGTGTACATACTTCGACAGCGACAGTCCTTGTCATGCCTGAAGTGGAAGAAGTAGAATACGATATTGATCCAAAAGACCTTCGTGTTGATATCTACCACGCATCAGGTGCTGGTGGACAGAACGTCAATAAGGTTGCGACTGCCGTGCGTATCGTTCACTTGCCAACCAATATCAAGGTTGAGATGCAGGAAGAACGTACCCAGCAGAAGAACCGTGAGAAGGCTATGAAAATCATCCGTGCGCGTGTTGCTGACCATTTTGCTCAGATTGCTCAAGATGAACAAGACGCCGAGCGTAAGTCTACTATCGGAACTGGTGACCGTTCAGAACGTATCCGTACTTATAATTTCCCTCAAAACCGTGTCACAGACCACCGTATCGGCTTGACCCTCCAAAAACTAGATACCATTTTGTCTGGAAAATTGGATGAAGTTGTAGATGCCTTGGTGCTCTATGACCAAACACAAAAATTAGAAGAATTAAACAAATAATGAAATTAGCTCAATTATTTTCAGATTTTGAAGAAGAGTTGATAAGACAAGGAGAGGAAGCAGAAAGCCTCTCTTTTGTCTATCGTAGCTTAAAAAATCTCTCTTTTACGGACCTTGTTTTTACCCTTCAGCAAGAGGTAACAGAGGCCGAAAAACAATTTGTAGAAGAAATTTTCCAGCAGTTAGCAGTTCACAAACCAGCTCAGTATATCATTGGTCACGTAGATTTCTTTGGAATGCAGTTAAAAGTAGATGAGCGGGTTTTGATTCCTCGTCCAGAGACAGAAGAGTTGGTGGAGCTCATCCTCACAGAAAATCCTGAGGAAAATCTTAAGATCCTAGATATCGGGACTGGAAGTGGCGCCATAGCCCTTGGATTAGCAAAAAACAGACCAGATTGGTCAGTGACAGCAGCAGATATTTCCCAAGCCGCCTTAGAGCTTGCATCAGAGAATGCTAGAAATCAAAATCTTAATATATTTTTTAAAAAATCTGATTGTTTTGCAGAAATTTCTGAAAAATATGATATAATTGTATCCAATCCACCCTATATCTCTCGTGAAGATGAGTCAGAGGTCGGTTTGAATGTTTTGCATTCGGAGCCTCATCTAGCTCTCTTTGCAGATGAGGATGGCCTAGCTATTTACCGTAGAATTGCGGAAGATGCAAAAGACTATCTCACAGATGGTGGTAAGATTTACCTTGAAATTGGATACAAACAAGGTCAAAGTGTTCCTGCGCTTTTTAAGAAACATCTTCCTAAAAAACGGGTACGAACACTCAAGGACCAATTTGGTCAAGATAGGATGGTTGTAGTTGATGATGGACAGGATTAGACAAGAGTTGGAAAAGGGCGGAGCTGTTGTTTTGCCTACAGAGACAGTTTATGGTCTCTTTGCTAAGGCCTTAGACGAAAAAGCTGTCGACCATGTTTACCAACTCAAACGTCGTCCTAGAGATAAGGCACTCAATCTTAATGTCGCTTCTCTAGAGGACATCTTACACTTTTCAAAGAATCAGCCAACTTATCTACAAAAGCTCGTAGAGGCCTTTTTACCGGGTCCCTTGACCATTATCCTCGAAGCCAATGACCGAGTTCCCTATTGGGTCAACTCTGGTCTTGCAACTGTCGGATTTCGGATGCCGAGTCACCCCATTACACTGGATTTGATTCGAGAGACAGGACCCTTGATTGGGCCGTCTGCCAATATCTCGGGTCAGGCGAGTGGAGTGACCTTTGCTCAAATTCTAGAGGATTTTGATCAAGAGGTTCTGGGTCTAGAGGACGATGCTTTTCTAACTGGACAGGATTCGACTATTTTGGATTTGTCTGGAGACAAGGTGAAAATCTTACGCCAAGGGGCAATTAAACGAGAAGATATTCTTGCTCAGTTGCCAGAGATTTCTTTTGAGGAGGAATGAGATGCTAAGAGATTTGCAAGAAACAGATGTGAATGCTATATGTGAGATTAACCAAGAGGCTTTGGGCTATTCTTTTAGTCCAGAGGACACAGCTAGTCAACTAGCTAAATTATCTCAGGATTCCCATCATTTCCTACTTGGCTATGAGGATGCAGCTAGTCATGTCCTACTTGGATATGTCCATGCCGAGGTTTACGAATCCCTCTATTCCAAAGCAGGATTTAATATCTTAGGCTTAGCGGTTTCGCCTCAAGCGCAAGGACAAGGTATCGGTAAAAGCTTACTGCAAGGGTTGGAGGAAGAAGCAAAAAGACGTGGATATGGGTTTATCCGCTTAAACTCCGCTGATCATCGTCTGGGAGCTCATGCATTTTATGAAAAAGTTGGTTATACTTGTGATAAAGTGCAGAAACGGTTTATTCGCATCTTTTAGTTTATTTTCTTATTGGAAAAACAAACCAAAGGACCAGTCACACTATAAAGGAGAAGACCTATGATTTTTGACAAAGACGATTTTAAAGCATACGATGCTGATCTCTGGAATGCTATTGCCAAAGAAGAAGAACGCCAACAAAACAACATTGAGTTGATTGCTTCCGAAAACGTGGTTTCCAAGGCTGTTATGGCAGCTCAAGGGTCTATCTTGACAAACAAATATGCCGAGGGTTACCCAGGACGCCGTTATTATGGTGGAACTGATGTAGTAGACGTGGTAGAAACTTTAGCTATTGAACGTGCAAAAGAAATTTTCGGTGCTAAATTCGCCAATGTCCAACCTCACTCAGGAAGCCAAGCCAACTGTGCGGCTTACATGGCCTTGATTGAGCCAGGTGATACGGTTATGGGGATGGATTTGGCAGCAGGTGGACACTTGACCCACGGAGCTCCAGTTAGCTTCTCTGGTCAAACATACAACTTTGTTTCTTACAGTGTGGATCCTGAAACGGAACTCTTGGACTTTGATGCTATCTTGAAACAAGCCCAAGAAGTCAAACCAAAACTAATCGTAGCTGGTGCTTCAGCCTATTCTCAAATTATTGACTTCTCAAAATTCCGTGAAATCGCAGATGCAGTTGGCGCTAAGCTCATGGTCGATATGGCCCATATCGCTGGTTTGGTTGCAGCTGGTCTTCACCCTAGCCCAGTGCCATACGCTCATATCACTACAACAACGACCCACAAAACCCTTCGTGGACCTCGTGGTGGCTTGATTTTGACTAATGACGAAGAACTTGCTAAGAAAATCAACTCAGCTATTTTCCCTGGTATTCAAGGTGGTCCTTTGGAGCATGTTGTCGCTGCTAAGGCTGTTTCCTTCAAAGAAGTTTTGGATCCAGCCTTCAAGGAATATGCTGCTAATGTCATCAAAAACAGCAAGGCTATGGTTGAAGTCTTCTTGCAAGACCCTGATTTCCGTATTATTTCTGGTGGTACTGAAAATCACCTCTTCCTAGTGGATGTGACTAAGGTTGTAGAAAACGGAAAAGTGGCTCAAAACTTGCTGGATGAAGTTAATATTACCCTAAATAAAAACTCAATCCCATACGAAACCTTGTCACCATTCAAGACAAGTGGGATTCGTATCGGATCTGCAGCCATCACTGCACGTGGATTTGGTGAAGAAGAAAGCCGTAAAGTGGCTGAACTCATCATTAAAACCCTTAAAAATGCAGAAAATGAGGCTGTCTTAGAAGAAGTGAGAAGTGAAGTCAAAGCGTTGACAGATGCCATCCCACTATACGAGGACTAATACTTTTATGGACATTTATATTAAGAAAGCTATTATCCATCAGTTCAGTCCGGATGATACCGAGCTGTTTCTAGCGGATAAGTTTCTCAATATCACTCCAAAAATCGAGGAATACCTACGTAAAAAAATCGAACGCGTGTATTCAGATGAAGCAAAGACTGGGATTTTCGAAGAAGAAAATCCCTTCTTCAATCACATCACAGACGATTTGTTGGAGACATCAGTAACACTGGCTAATCTTTGGAAAAAGGAATTCAGTATTTCTGAAAACCTCAAGACCAATGACTTGGTTTTTGTTCAGTTTTCTAAAGAAGGTGTAGAGCATTTCGCTTTCTTACGAATTGCCCTGCGGGAAACCTTGACCCACCTCGGTGGAGAAGTTGATAATCCAATCAAGCTAACTCAGAATAACTTGCCGGGATTTGGAACGGGAGCTGATGAGGCTTTGGTCGTCAATCTTCAAAGTCGTAAGTACCACCTGATCGAGAAACGCATCAAGTACAATGGAACATTTTTGAACTACTTTTCAGAGAATCTGCTTGCTGTCGCTCCTAAGATTTCTCCAAAGAAATCCATCAAGGAATTGGAAAAAACAGCCCAGAGAATTGCAGAGTCCTTTAACACGGATGATTTTCAGTTTCAATCCAAGGTCAAATCAGCTATTTTCAACAATCTTGAAGAAAGCAATGAATTGTCGCCTGAAAAATTGGCTAACGACCTTTTTGATAACAACCTGACAGCTCGTCTAAGTTTTATCGACCAAGTCAAGGAAGCTGTACCAGAACCAGTCCAGTTTGATGAAATTGATGCCAGTCGCCAACTCAAGAAATTTGAAAACCAAAAACTTTCCCTGTCAAATGGAATTGAACTCATCGTTCCAAATAATGTATACCAAGACGCGGAGTCTGTTGAGTTTATCCAAAATGACAATGGAACCTATTCTATCTTAATCAAAAATATCGAGGATATTCAAAGTAAATAATGTTTAAATTTATAAGAAGAGTGCTTGTGCTAGCAGTCTTCCTTTTCGCAGGATATAAAGCTTATCATATCCATCAGGATGTTAAACAAGTCATGACCTACCAACCCATGGTTCGAGAAATCTTGAGTGAAAGAGATACCCCAGCCAATGAAGAGTTGGTGCTCGCCATGATTTATACCGAAACGAAGGGAAAAGAGCGGGATGTTATGCAGTCTAGTGAGTCTGCTAGTGGCGCTACCAATACCATCAAAGACGATGCCTCTAGTATTCGCCAAGGGATTCAGACTTTAACAGATAATCTCTATTTGGCACAGAGCAAAGGAGTAGATGTCTGGACCGCCGTTCAAGCCTATAATTTTGGGCCTGCCTATATCGACTTTATCGCTCAGAATGGCAAGGAAAATACTCTGGCACTAGCCAAGCGTTACTCCCGAGAAACGGTCGCTCCTATCCTTGGTAATACTACAGGGAAGACCTACACCTACATCAACCCAATTTCTATCTTTCACGGAGCTGAACTCTATGAAAATGGTGGAAATTATTACTACTCGAGACAGGTTCGCTTTAATCTCTATATCATGAAATTCTTTAATTTCTTCTAAACATCTGGTTTGACCAGGTGTTTTTCACTATAAGCTTTCTTTAAGATTGTTTTATTACCCTAGAAAGGTAAAGGAGGGAATATCCCATGAGAAAGAAATTCTTTCTAACAAGTGCTGTAGTATTGTGGGCCGCAACAGCTATGACGAGCGTTCACGCAGCAACCGATGTTCAAAAAGTAATCGATGAAACCTATGTACAACCCGAATATGTCCTAGGTTCTTCTCTATCTGAAGACCAGAAAAATCAAACTCTTAGCAAACTTGGCTATGACGCATCAAAAGACACCAAAGATATCAAAACTATGACACCTGATATCTATTCGAAAATTATGAATGTGGCTAATGACGCTAGTCTACAGCTCTATTCATCAGCTAAGATTCAAAAGCTAGGTGACAAGTCACCTTTAGAGGTAAAGATTGAAACGCCTGAAAATATCACCAAGGTGACGCAGGATATGTACCGTAACGCAGCAGTGACGCTGGGAGTGGAGCATGCCAAAATCACAGTTGCAGCACCCATTCCAGTTACAGGAGAGAGCGCCCTAGCAGGGATTTACTACTCGTTAGAGGCCAATGGTGCTAAAGTACCGCAAGCCAATAAAGACTTGGCCCAAGAGGAGCTAAAAGCCTTATCAGATATCAATGCTGAAAACAAGGACAAGTCAGGTTACGATGCCAATAAACTCAATGTCGCCTTGGCAGATATCAAGGCAGGAATCGCAAAGGCAAAAGAAGCCAAAGGTAATCTGACAGAGGAAGATGTCCGCAAAATCGTTGAAGACACGCTAAAAAACTACAAACTCGATCAGGTTATAACAGGAAACCAGGTCAATATCATCATCAATTTTGCCCTCAATCTCTCAAAGAGTGACATTTTGAACAATGCTGATTTCACTAAAACCCTAAATGACCTCAAGGAAAGCATTGTCTCTCAAGCTGGAGATAGCTTTAAAAATATCAACCTCAACTTTGATGCCAATAAAGCGCTAGAAGACGGGGGCAACTTCTTTAGCTCCCTTTGGCAAGCCATTGTCAACTTCTTCAAGAGTTTTGGTGCTTAGGTCATTTCATGATATAATAGATGGTAACAGAAATGTTGCCGTCTTTTTTTGTCGGCCGATAGAAAGTGAAAAATATGCTAAAGAAAAATGATATTGTAGAAGTTGAAATTGTTGATTTGACTCATGAAGGTGCAGGGGTTGCTAAGATAGAAGGTTTGGTTTTCTTTGTAGAAAATGCTCTACCAACTGAGAAAATCCTCATGCGAGTCCTTAAGGTCAATAAAAAGATTGGCTTTGGGAAAGTTGAAGAATACCTTGTTCAGTCACCTCATCGTAACCAAGACCTAGATTTGGCTTATCTACGTTCAGGTATAGCTGACTTGGGGCATCTTGCCTATCCAGAGCAGCTTAAGTTCAAAACCAAGCAAGTCAAAGACAGTCTCTACAAGATTGCTGGTATTACCGATGTAGAAGTTGCTGAAACGCTTGGTATGGAAAATCCAGTCAAGTATCGAAATAAGGCGCAGGTGCCCGTTCGTCGAGTGAATGGTGTCTTGGAAACTGGCTTTTTCCGTAAGAATTCGCACGACCTCATGCCACTCGAAGACTTCTTTATTCAGGATCCAGTGATTGATCAAGTTGTAGTAGTTCTTCGAGATTTGCTTCGTCGCTATGATTTGAAACCTTATGACGAAAAGGAACAGTCTGGATTGATTCGGAACCTAGTGGTGCGTCGTGGTCACTATTCAGGACAAATCATGGTTATCTTAGTGACTACACTTCCTAAAATTTTCCGAGTGGAGCAGTTGATTGAACAACTTATCAAGCAGTTCCCAGAGATTGTGTCTGTCATGCAAAATATCAATGACCAGAATACCAATGCGATTTTTGGTAAGGAGTGGAAGACTCTTTACGGTCAAGACTATATTACAGACCAGATGTTGGGAAATGACTACCAAATCGCTGGACCAGCCTTTTACCAGGTGAATACTGAAATGGCGGAGAAACTCTATCAAACAGCCATTGACTTTGCGGAGTTAAAAGCAGATGATGTGGTTATCGATGCTTATTCGGGTATTGGAACGATTGGACTATCCGTTGCGAAACATGTTAAGGAAGTCTATGGAGTTGAGGTCATTCCAGAAGCAGTTGAGAATAGCCAGAAGAATGCTACATTAAACAATATTACAAATACTCACTATATCTGTGACACAGCTGAAAATGCCATGAAGAGCTGGCTCAAGGAAGGTATTCAACCAACCGCTATATTGGTTGATCCTCCACGCAAAGGCTTGACCGAAAGTTTTATCAAAGCAAGTAGCCAAACTGGAGCTGACCGCATTGCCTATATCTCCTGCAATATCGCAACCATGGCGCGTGATATCAAGCTCTACAAAGAGTTAGGATATGACTTGAAGAAAGTCCAGCCGGTGGACTTGTTTCCGCAGACGCATCATGTTGAGGCGGTAAGTTTGCTAGTCAAGGAGTAAAACGACGAAGATTAGCATTTACTTCCGCCCATGCGATAGCTGTCCGTGATTGACAAGTGCTAGCACGCAGACAGAACGGAGATAGCGAACCGCTGAGTGTGTCGCTCTGCTCGTAAAAGCTTAGAAACCTTTGAACGAAAGGGATAATGAAAGCCTTGATTGCAAGGCTTTTTGCTTTATGGTTGGTAAGTATCAGAGTGAGAAAATTTTTGGAATGAGTAGAAGTGATAGCTAGAAATTATCAGTTTCTATTTCCATTTACCCTGTGGGTACGTGTTTGTTTCCATTGACAAGGAGTTTGTGGGAATAGAAATGTACCCACCTTGTTTGAATCAAGTGAAGTGTAGTTGAAGGAAATCTGTTGAAAGCAATACTTCATTTTACCGAATAAGTAATAATTTAGGCAACTTCAAATCGATTAAAAAAAACTATTTTAAAGGTTAAGAGTAGACAAAAATTGTCCACTCTTTTTTGCAAACTCAATTTATCAATAAATGAAATGAGGGAATGTAAAATGAAATATTTTGAGGTTGAGTTAGAAAATCCTGATGAATTTTTAAAACTACAAACAGAAGATTTTGTGAAAGCTAATCGCTTGCTACTAAGGAAGATAATCCAGAGCGTTACAGTCTATGAAGAAAACTTCGTCATATCCTTTAAATCTGGCATCGAATTGGAAGTATGAGTCTCATTCCATAACTTTTATATTGAACATATCATCTTGTTGTGTTATACTATAAATTGATATAAACAAAGATGTAGGAGGAACCGAAACTATGACAGCCTCAATGCGTTTAAGATAAGCTGGCAATAAAAAAAGCAGAATCTATACCCGATGATAGGCTTTTTTGTTGTGCTTATTTATACGATATTGAGCATTCATTAGTTACGGTGAGGATATTGGTTATTTAACTATACCTTTATTTAACTATGTCTTTAATATGAATGTTTCCAAATTGTATGTATGCAGACCAAAAGCCACATTGTGGGGTTTGGCCTGCATTTTTTATTGCCTAGAATGCTATTCAAAATAGAAATTCAAGCAAAATAATATGCAGGAGATAATATAAATGGAAAAATACAACAATTGGAAACGAAAATTTTATGCAATATGGGCAGGGCAAGCAGTATCATTAATCACTAGTGCCATCCTGCAAATGGCGATTATTTTTTACCTTACAGAAAAAACAGGATCTGCGATGGTCTTGTCTATGGCTTCATTAGTAGGTTTTTTACCCTATGCGATTTTGGGACCTGCCATTGGTGTGCTAGTGGATCGTCATGATAGGAAGAAGATAATGATTGGTGCCGATTTAATTATCGCAGCAGCTGGTGCAGTGCTTGCTATTGTTGCATTCTGTATGGAGCTACCTGTCTGGATGATTATGATAGTATTGTTTATCCGTAGCATTGGAACAGCTTTTCATACCCCAGCACTCAATGCGGTTACACCACTTTTAGTACCAGAAGAACAGCTAACGAAATGCGCAGGCTATAGTCAGTCTTTGCAGTCTATAAGCTATATTGTTAGTCCGGCAGTTGCAGCACTCTTATACTCCGTTTGGGATTTAAATGCTATTATTGCCATCGACGTATTGGGTGCTGTGATTGCATCTATTACGGTAGCAATTGTACGTATACCTAAGCTGGGTAATCAAGTGCAAAGTTTAGAACCAAATTTCATAAGGGAGATGAAAGAAGGAGTTGTGGTTCTGAGACAAAACAAAGGATTGTTTGCCTTATTACTCTTAGGAACACTATATACTTTTGTTTATATGCCAATCAATGCACTATTTCCTTTAATAAGCATGGAACACTTTAATGGAACGCCTGTGCATATTTCTATTACGGAAATTTCCTTTGCATTTGGGATGCTAGCAGGAGGCTTATTATTAGGAAGATTAGGGGGCTTCGAAAAGCATGTATTACTAATAACAAGTTCATTTTTTATAATGGGGACCAGTTTAGCCGTTTCGGGAATACTTCCTCCAAATGGATTTGTAATATTCGTAGTTTGCTGTGCAATAATGGGGCTTTCGGTGCCATTTTATAGCGGTGTGCAAACAGCTCTTTTTCAGGAGAAAATTAAGCCTGAATATTTAGGACGTGTATTTTCTTTGATCGGAAGTATCATGTCACTTGCTATGCCAATTGGGTTAATTCTTTCTGGATTCTTTGCTGATAAAATCGGTGTAAATCATTGGTTTTTACTATCAGGTATTTTAATTATTGGCATTGCTATAGTTTGCCAAATGATAACTGAGGTTAGAAAATTAGATTTAAAATAAACAATATTGGAGGAATATTTATGTATCTTATTTTCATGTAACTCTTCCTGCTAAAATCGCAGGGTTTTCCCTGCATACAAGCAAATGAAAGCATGCGATTATAGACAGGAGGAAATGTTATGGAATTAATATTAAAAGCAAAAGACATTCGTGTGGAATTCAAAGGACGCGATGTTTTAGATATAAATGAATTAGAAGTATATGATTATGACCGTATTGGTTTAGTAGGAGCAAATGGTGCTGGAAAAAGCACTTTACTCAGGGTACTTTTAGGAGAATTAACTCCCCCAGGATGTAAAATGAATCGTCTGGGTGAACTTGCCTATATTCCCCAGTTGGACGAAGTAACTCTGCAGGAGGAAAAAGATTTTGCACTTGTAGGCAAGCTAGGTGTTGAGCAATTAAATATACAGACTATGAGCGGTGGTGAAGAAACAAGGCTTAAAATAGCACAGGCCTTATCGGCACAGGTTCATGGTATTTTAGCGGATGAACCTACGAGCCATTTAGACCGTGAAGGAATTGATTTTCTAATAGGACAGCTAAAATATTTTACAGGTGCACTGTTAGTTATTAGCCATGACCGCTATTTTCTTGATGAAATAGTAGATAAAATATGGGAACTGAAAGATGGCAAAATCACTGAGTATTGGGGAAACTATTCTGATTATCTTCGTCAGAAAGAGGAAGAACGTAAGAGCCAAGCTGCAGAATACGAACAATTTATTGCGGAACGTGCCCGATTGGAAAGGGCTGCGGAGGAAAAGCGAAAACAGGCTCGTAAAATAGAACAGAAGGCAAAAGGTTCTTCAAAGAAAAAAAGTACTGAAGACGGAGGGCGTTTAGCTCATCAAAAATCAATAGGAAGTAAGGAAAAAAAGATGTATAATGCTGCTAAAACCCTAGAGCACAGGATTGCGGCCTTAGGAAAAGTAGAAGCTCCGGAAGGCATTCGCAGAATTCGTTTCAGGCAAAGTAAAGCATTGGAGCTCCATAATCCATACCCTATAGTCGGTGCAGAAATTAATAAAGTATTTGGGGATAAGGCTCTGTTTGAAAATGCATCTTTTCAAATTCCGTTAGGAGCAAAAGTGGCGTTAACTGGTGGTAATGGAATCGGAAAAACAACTTTAATCCAAATGATCTTAAACCATGAAGAAGGAATTTCTATTTCGCCTAAGGCAAAAATAGGTTACTTTGCACAGAATGGTTACAAGTACAACAGTAATCAGAATGTTATGGAGTTTATGCAGAAGGATTGTGACTACAATATATCAGAAATTCGTTCAGTGCTAGCATCTATGGGGTTCAAACAGAACGATATTGGAAAAAGTTTATCTGTTTTAAGCGGTGGAGAAATTATAAAATTGTTGCTTGCTAAAATGCTCATGGGTAGATATAACATCCTAATAATGGATGAACCCAGTAACTTCCTTGACATACCAAGTTTAGAGGCTTTGGAAATACTAATGAAGGAGTACACCGGAACTATCGTGTTTATCACCCACGATAAACGATTACTCGAAAATGTAGCAGATGTAGTTTATGAAATTAGAGATAAGAAAATAAATCTGAAACATTAAATTTAAGGTAGTCGCTGGTCAGTATAGTCTGTTCTGGTTGGCGACTCCATTGTTAAAGAGTATAAAGACTTTAGATTTTATGAATATTAAAAATAGGAACAGTCAATTGAACTGCTCCTATTTTTCTGCTAAATATATTGTAGTTTTCTTATATGTATAATGATAGATTAGCGGATTCTCATCTACGGTACTTACTTCAAATATGAAGAAGTGATCGCGGTTATCTCTGGACTTTTCCTTATTGAGGACAAAGTAATTCTTACGTGAAGTCGCCATTGTTTTTAGGATATCATCAGTTAGGAAGGTCAATGGAATATTCATGTTAGAGTAGCGGTAGAAGTCACGTTCAAAATCTTGGTAGCTCTCGCTATAATAGTCCATTTGTAGGTGATTACGCTGAAACTCAAGCTGATTCATAGAGCACCTCCTCGACAAGTTCAATACTAATAATGTCTTTTAATTTCAAATTGATGTGACCTGTTGTAGTTTTTATCAAAATGAAATCTTTGGTCAGACTTGGTATTGTTCCAGTGTAGGAAACACGCTTGTTTTTTTCAATCACTTGAATGCGTGTGCGTAGCTGCCCGGCGTATACTTGACTGAGGAGTAATAATTTCTTCTCTAGTGATAAGTCAGACATGTACGTTACTTTGTTTGTATCATCAGAGAGTGCTGATGCATGTTCAGATAGGAAAAAGCCCATCCATTTTTGCATCTTTGTATCCTGGTACTCTCTTGCTGATTGAAATGGTAAATATGAACGGTCAATCATATCAAATCCTTTCTATGCAGAGGCAAGGGTATTTTTATCAAATTGAATCGTAAAACCTTGAATTCCCCCACCTGTGTAACATTCTTTAAAGCGATTGATTACCTCAGTATAGATTATCACAGATGAGCTTGTTGGCTTAATGCTAAATGTAAATTCCAATGGTAATCGGTTTTCAGATTTAGCATGTACTAGTCGTATCGATATTTCAGTTGTTTTGAGTTTTCTCTGACGAAGTTTTGAAGTTGCTGTTTCAACGATTCCATGTAAAAATCTTTCAAGCATTTCAATATCATTACATCCTTTGCTACGGATTTCTGAAAATTGTACTGTATTTTTTTCTTGTTTCATTTTAATCCCTCCAATCCACCCGCGGAATGACCACCGATAAGTTTACTGCGTTCAATATTTCTGGAACCTTCAGTTAGGACGGTTCCTTTTTGTATGGCTAAAAAACCAAACTGTTCTCTGACAACATCAATAGCTGTCTGAAGTCTATTATCTTTTTCAATTTGTTCTACATCATCAAAGAGTGATAGTAGAGTATAGCTTTCATCTACGAAGCCACTATAAGATACACCAATTTGTCTCACTGCACCAGAGGTGTATTTTTTCGGAATAATACAAGTACATGACTCACCATTGTTTTGGGGAGATTTGCGGGTTCAATTTTATTCTGAGCATTTATAGATTTTTTCATCTCAGTCCTAGAATAGCCAATATGAATAGAAACGACAGTAGTCAATACTAGGGCTACTGTTCCGTTCCACAGTATCATTTAAAAATCATTTTCACACCCTTTCGTCTATTAGTATAGAAGAAAGCTCTCAGCACATGTTGAGGCGGTATCACTGTTGTACGAGCTGAGGCATCAGCGAAGTAGAAGTAGATGCTCCGCCCATGGGATAGGACTCGTAGAATGAGGAGGGAAACCGACGAAATGATACGGTAAGTCCGAACCGCTGAGTGTGTAGCTCTGCTCGTCCGATCTGAGACAGTCGAAAAGTAGAAGGGGATGGTATTGGTATCAATCAATGAGTAACAAAGTAACAGCGTGATTCGAAACATTTGCTTGTAATTTCCGGAGGAACATCAATATGGATGGAATAACAAAAGATTCTATAAAAACGGCTAAACTAATAAAACAATTATGGCCCCAATTGACCGATAAAGAAGCTTTTGATGAAGTAAAAAAATATACGAATGGCAAAAATACTGCAATCTTTACTGAAGTTGAAGGTGACACAATTGTAGGTCTAGCATTATGTTCACTCAGATTTGATTATGTTGAAGGTTGTAAATATAGTCCTGTTGGATTCTTAGAAGGGATTATTGTCGACGAGGAATATCGTTTAAAGGATATTGCTAAAAATCTCTGTACAAAATGTGAGGAATGGGCGAAAAATAAAGGATGTAAGGAATTTGCAAGTGACTGTACTTTAACGAATACGGATTCTATAAGATTTCATCTCAATATTGGATTTCAGGAAGTAAATAGAATTATTCATTTTAAGAAAAAATTATAATTTCGAAACGTGAATAAACTTGTTTAAACTTTATGTATCTTTAGAAAGCGTGAAAGATTGGACGAACAAATTTTTTTGATGGGTGGAAATCCGCCGATAAAGAACTATACGATTGTTAATAAAATTGTGTCATCAAGGAAGATCGAAAGAATACTCATTTTTACAGTTTATCGAGAAAATTGGCAACCGTATATGAAAAAGTACACAGAAGTTTTCCAAAGTCATTTTTCTAACCTAAACACTGATTACTTACTCTTGGACATTGAGCAGATTAATTTTGGTAGCTATCCAGATGCTGATCTAATTATTATCGGTGGTGGAAATACGGAAAAGTATCTAGCTACTTATGTCAATCAGGAGTTCAAAAATTATATCGATCGTATGCTGAATAAAGGGGTAAAAGTTATAGGGTTTTCTGCAGGAGCCCTATTATTAGGAGAAAAAGTCTATGTCTCACCTAATGATAATTCAGATCATCAGATAAAGATAAAAAATGGATTAGGACTCTTTAGTCAGTTTTTAATTAGTGTCCATTATGATTCCTGGAATGATAAAGCTAATAAGGATAGAGCAGAAGAACTCGTCAGTGTTCCCATAATTCCACTAAATGATCATTCCTGTCTTGTATTGGATAGACTTGGAAACATTATTGAGAAAATTGACTAGTTTTAATCATGCGAATCTGAATCTACGAAACTAAAGTATTGACGAAATGAATAGTGAAAAGCCTTGATTGTAAGGCTTTTTTGTGTTTTTATGATAGAATATAGGTAGTTATAATCGATAGCAACTAATAAGCAGTAAAAATATCATTCATAAAATAATCAAGATTAGGAAGAAAAAAATGACAGAAATTGATAAAAGGAATTTAAAAAATTATCTTTATTGTACATTTGGAATTACTTATATAGCTTGGGGGCTTCTTGCCATATTTACGCAATCTTATATTTTGGGATTAGAGACTTTTATAGGAAGAATATTACATATAGTTGGTGCACTTGGACCAGCTATTGCAAGTGGCTTTTATTTAAAAAGTAATAATATAAAATTTAAACATTTTTTATTTAATAAGATAGAAAATAGTAGTATTTATTTCATTTATCATATGTTAGCAATTTTGATACTATTTTCTGTATCTTCCTTAGAATTAAACGGAGTATCAATTTATCTGATGCCATTATTCTTTATACAACTAATTTTTTTTGGTGGTGGACATGAAGAATTAGGATGGAGAGGAATATTACAACCATTACTTGATAAAAAATATACTTATTGGCAATCTAATTTGATTGTAGGATCAATTTGGGGAATATGGCATCTGCCTTTATGGTTTATAGTTGGAGAAAGTCATCAAGGATTTCCTTTTATTTTATTTTTTATATATACATTATTTTTAAGTTTTGTTTTAGGGCTTCTTTACCGTCAAACGAAATCTGTGGGATACTGTGTATTATTTCATGCATTCGCAAATTTGTTAAATCTCTATTTTGTGTTAAAAATTAATCTTATTTTTATTATCATTTTTATTGGTTATTTGATTTATACTATATTGGCGAGTAATAGAATTAGTAAGGAAACAACATTTTAAAATTTAGATCAGGATATCCATTATTGAAAGTAACGTGTGGTCATTCTAGATAATCAATGTTAGAGACTTTTCTATTTGATGAGACATCACTGCTTGTAAGAGCTGATTAAACATGGGTGTAGCTAGTGAAAGTTCTACAGTAAGGAGTTTAAACATGAAATTCCATGAATTTGGTGATAAGAATTTGCCTCCTATTTTACTGATACATGGTGGTGGCAGTTCTTGGTGGAATTATCTTCGTCAAGCACGAATCTTGTCAAAAGAATACCGTATTATTCTACCCACTTTGAATGGCCACGGCGAGGAATATCAACTTGATTATGTTTCTACTGAAGATTCTGCTTTGGAGATTCTAGACTATATCAAAGAAAACTGTGGTGGGAAATTGTTTGCAATCGGTGGTGTTTCACTTGGTGGTCAAATTGCCATGGAGCTTTTGTCTTTAGACAGTGAAATTGCTGAGAAGGCCATCATAGATGGAAGCCTCTGCATTCCTCAACCAAGGTTAGCTAAAATCAGCATATTTCTAGTGTCTCTATTTGGTAGATTGATGTTCAATAAATTCTCTTGCAAACTTCAGTTAAGCATGATGAACAAACTCTATCCTAAACTGGCTTATCCAGAGGAAATAAAAGCTTATTATTTAGAGGATTTGCCAAGGACGCCTGTCAAAACATTGGTGACCATTTACAAAACCTATATGGGACATTACAAGCTAAAGGATACGATTTCTGCTAGCAAGGCTCAGGTTCTGTATATTTATGGTGAAAAAGAATTGAACTGTGTGAAAGAATCAGCGAAATTATTTCATCAGCTACATTCAAATACAATTTTGTGTGAAGCAAAGGGCTATAACCACGGCTATTTATCAGTTTACCTGCCTTATGAGTGGATTGATTTGGTGGTGCCATTTTTAAAGAGTGATTCATTAGAAATGTGTAACGAATCTGATATGCCATAAGGAGGAAACGTATGCTAGGGGCAATTATTGGAGATATTGTAGGTTCAGTTTACGAATGGAACAATATCAAAACGAAGGATTTTCCTTTATTACGTGAGGATTGTTTTTTCACGGATGATACAGTAAGTCCAAACCGCTGAGTGTGTGAGTTTGTTAGTGAA
>NZ_KV802724.1:54109-57872 GCF_001810825.1 Streptococcus sp. HMSC076C08
CCGCTGAGTGTGTGAGTTTGTTAGTGAAACATAGTTAATCCTCAAACTAAAGAAACTAAAACTCCATTATTTAGAAATGAAAACCTAAACTGGTTTTAAGGAGGTAAAATATTGATGGAAAGCAGACCTGAGTTCAATAAAGTCGCATCCTTTGATGAATTTAATAAATACTATTGGTATCGGGATGAACTTTCACAGATATGCAGGTCATTAGGACTTGAATATAGAGGTACAAAACAGGAACTCAATGATATTATTGAGCAGTACTTCAAGGGGAATTTGATTAAAAAATCATCAGTAAAAAGGAAAAAGAAACGAGTAGAAGTCGTTACTTTAGATACGCCCTTACTTGAATGTGGATTCTCCTTTAATGCAAACTTTAGAGAATATTTCTCAACTTTAACAGGTGTTTCGCCCTTTAAATTTACTGCTAATATGGCCACTGCTTGGAGAAAAGTAAAAAAAGAAAATGATTTGAATTTCACAATCCAAGATATGCTAAAAGTCTATTATGGAAATTCAGATTATGCCAAGTATGATCATTCGGTTTGTCAATGGAATCAATTTTTAAAGGATTTCTGTGCAGACGAAAATAGTCGTAACTACTCAAACAAGTTAAAAGTTGCTTCTATTCTTTGGAAAGAAGTTAGAAATTCAAGTAATGCAAAAATTTATTCAAAGAATCTTTTAACTGAATATGCTGATAAAATAGATGAGTATGACAAGTAGAAATGTCAGTCTAAACCAATAGTTTGTAAGGAGGAATACCATGCTAGGAGTAATTATTGGAGATATTGTAGGTTCAGTTTACGAATGGAACAACATCAAAACGAAGGATTTTTCTTTATTTTATGAGGATTGTTTTTTCGCGGATGATCCGGTAAGTCCGAACCGCTGAGTGTGTGAGTTTGTTAGTGAAACGTAGCTAATCCTCTCACCTTTTCATTTTAAGGAAAGAAGGCTTCAAAGCTCCACTGGAGCTTTGAACTCCCCAAACCTTTTGTGTTCCGCAGACGCGCCACGTTGAGGCGGTAAGTCTATTAGTGAAGAGTATTTAATTTTCAGAAGGCTTCCTACTTTTTTAATCCTACAGGCGAAAAAATACGGTAAAACCTTATTTTATACAGTAAATTTTCTAACGTTAGAAAATAGGTTTGATGCATTTAGATAAACAAATTATAAATAGGAGAATCAAATGTTTAGTTTTTTTAAAAAGAAAGGTCCTAAAAACCTCGAAATCAATTTTCATGACAATTCAATGGTAATGAACGGAACCAGCTTGTCTTTTCCTTTATCTTTGAAAGATATTGAGGCTGTATTAGGAAAGCCTGATCAGGTTGTCAAAAAAGAAAATAAATACATAAAGTACATTTACGACAATGCTGGTATTGTATTTGAACATTCGTTTTCTGTCAAGAATCATTTAAAGAAATGCAGGGTCTATCTTGATGATGAGCATCTACTTTCTACTATCAGTTTCTACTACGGTGATGTTGTAAAACCTATGTTTGGAGAAGAAGAATTACCCAAGATGCCTTGTCAAGCCGTAGTATCCACTGATGGGAAGACTCCCTATTTTCTTTATGATAGACACAGAACTGGGGATTTCAATTTTATTTTATGGACCCCTCGTGGAACCAATTTTAATGGAAGACCAGATGTAATGAGATATCCACTCACCATTTCTTACTATCCAGAAATCAAGCATGAACGTCAAAAATCAAATCCAAAAGTTGTTCAAGAAAAATATCTTCATTTCGATAATCTGAATTTTAAACTAGCTATTATCCAAGTATTGATGTATGATTTAGAGGTTTTAAAGCCAGCTTTTGATATTTTTGATTTTTCAGAGGAATTTAGCGAGTTGGATATTGATACAGAAAGTACAGAACTTGTCGAGCCTGCTTTAGAATACTTTAAAAATCTTCAGATTTCACAGAAGTATGCAAGTCTTGTAAAAGAGATTGATATGGATGGTGGTAATGAAATCTTTATGAATCTGATTCCTCAGTGGGATGGTGAGGATAGTTTTTTTGATTTGAATGAGGTTAGTTTGGCTGAATTAAAGCAGTTTCCAAATTTAAAACAAGCGACAATCATGTCAAGTAATTTTGAACAAGTTAAGGAAACTTTTGCTGTAGCTGGAGTTGACGTAGAACTAGTGTAAGTTAAACTAAACATTTATAAATTTTTGAAAAATCTTACTTTTATGACTCGAAAAAAGGATTAAATAAAATATGAAAAAGTTTAAATGGTGTTTATGGTTAACTGGAGTTCTTGTTATTCTTTTGACAGCATCTTCATTGAATGCTTGTAGTTTGGGTGGTGAAACTATTCCCCAAAATAGAACAAAGGAACAGTACGAGTTTGAAAAAACGTTTGATCCCATGTTTAAATTTTTGGAACAAGAGCAGAAGGATTTTAATGGGCTGGAAGCTTATAAAAGTAGAGTCTATATAAAAAATGGTGACGAAGTCAAAAGATATGAAATTGACCTAGATATTACCAAGGCAGATGGTAAGGGTGACTATAGAATACAAATCGGAGAAAACAAAAAAACGGTTCCCGTTAGTTATTCTAATGGCAAGTTGCATTACGATTCGGAGATAGACCCTTTATTTGATGAAGAGATTCTTAATTTAGTTGTCAAAAGAGATGTTTTTGACTCCTTGAATGTAAAAAGGACGTTAAGAACCGGAGCAACAGAGCTTAGTGAAATTATCTACCAGTCAGAAACTCAATCTGAACTTTTTCAGAAACTGAAAAGCAAATATGATCTACCAGAGGAAACAACATGCCAAATCAGGGTAGATTACTCAGATAAAACAAATTATGGGATCACAATACAGTTAACATCGAAAGAGATGTCTGTCAAAATTGGTTTAACTATTATTAAAAAACGGGGCTAACGATTTAGAAATGTTATTGAAAAGAGTTTTTTAACTCTGAGAAGAATTTAAAGGTGACTATGAAAGTAAAATTTAAAGAAACGAATAAAATATTTTTCAAAATAGTAGAAGTAGAGGGAGAAAAGTATATTCTAGATTTGACGACCGTTAGTCCCAAATCCTATTTCTGGGGTTCTCTTCCCAATGAGATCACTGCAAAAATGCAAAAGTTAGATAAAAGAGACACGCGTTTTGAAAGTGTGGCTCCAACTACGAGTAAATCAATTGGGGTTGCAATTGGTGTAGTAATAGGGGGTTCTGGCTATCGGCTAGTGACAAATTTTTTTAGAAATAATGGGATTAGTCACAATCTTCCTTTAAAGATAGGTTTATATGGTCTGTTCATCTTCCTAGCTTATCTTGCTTTCTGGTTCATTGCCATAAGAGCTCGTCATAGTGTCCAAAAAAGACTTGAGAATAAAGTTTCAAACTATCAAATAACCTTTAAACTAGTTGGAAATAAACGTCAATTAAAACATTACAAGCTTCTTCCTTTTATCCTTGTTCCGACTCTTGGATGTTTTTCATTCTATCTATATACTGTTAATGGAACAGAGGGAGCCTTACTTGTTATTAATAGTATTCTATTATTGGGATTTTTTACAGTTATTTTAGGCATGTCACCACTCCGAGAAAGTGTCGAAAAGCAAGAGATTATTTTTGATAGAATAGAGAAGTTATAAATTAAGATAAAAGCCGTTTTATGATCCTCTTTTGCAGGTCACATTGGGTTATTTTATCAGAAAATTAGGGAATTGATTAGAAAGTATTTTGAGGAATAGACGTGGAATTAAAATTTAAGTATTCGAATATAG
>NZ_KV802724.1:57972-58934 GCF_001810825.1 Streptococcus sp. HMSC076C08
TAGTTCAATTTAGAAAGTGTTTGGGTGGTAGGAGTAAAAAATGGAGATAAATTTTAGAAATTCTAACATTGGTTGTTATCAAATAGTTGAAATAGATGGGCATTCTCAGAAATATATTATGGATACTAGTACTCTGACACCTAAGAGATACTGTTGGGGTTTATTGCCCCAAAATATCACTGTTGATATGACGAAACTGGATAAGAAAAATGCTAGTTTTGAGACAAAATCAAAAACACTATTGGGAACTAGCACTATAGCTATAATGGTCCAACCAATTGTAAAAATTGGATACGATATGTTAAAAAACTTATTTGTAAATTATGATATAAGTCAACAAATATTTTTAAAGATAGTTTTATATTTTATCTCTATGTTGATTTCTTATCTTGTTATTTGGAATTCTCTGCGAAAAGCTCATAAAATTGCAGCTGAACGGTTGCCTAAGGAAAGTAAGAAAGTTAGATTGACACTTCGAACGACTAAAAGAAGAGAGTTAACAGGGTATATATTTCTTTTCCTAAACTTAGCATGCTTACTTTTCTTTTTAATGTTAAACAATGGTGAAGAGGGAGCAATTTTAGTAATTAATGGTATAATTTCACTAGCCTTATACTTGAGCGTTTGGACGATGCCCCCAATAAGCTTTTCTTATAGAAATAAATTTTTGACAGTTGAAAAAATTGAAGAATTATAATAACGATGAAGCAGCCTTTATAGAGTTTTTTGAATGGATTTGATAGTAGTTTATAAAAATATTGAATTACTGTCATTGTTTTTGGAGGAAAATTTTGGAATTAAAATTTAAGTATTCGAATATAGCAGTTTTTAGAATAGTTGAGTTTAAGAATAAAAGTTATATCTTAGATCCTACAACTATAAAAGGAAAGTCCTATTTCTTTGGTTCGCTGCCGAAAGAGGTTACTGCTGAGATGGTTGAGCTATCTCCATCTAATGATAGT
>NZ_KV802724.1:59034-59702 GCF_001810825.1 Streptococcus sp. HMSC076C08
TAAGAATAAAAGTTATATCTTAGATCCTACCACTATAAAAGGCAAATCCTATTTCTTCGGTTCACTTCCGAAAGAGGTTACTGCTGAAATGGTTGAGCTATCTCCATCTAATGATAGTTTTAGAATAAAATCGAAGACACCAATAGGCGCATCTACTGCTCTAGTTATCATGATTCAGCCACTTGTTGGCATCTCTCATACGCTGATGAAAGATGCCTTTATTAGCTGGGGAATCAATCAGCAAATTTTAATGAAAGTAGTGTTATTTGCTTTCTCTGTATTTTTGTCTTATCTTATGGCTGTCTTTTATGAAAAAAGTGCGGTAAGAAAGTTTGAATCAAGAGTTCTCCAAAACAGTAAACGCTGTCGACTTGTTTTTGAACCCAAAGGGAAACGAATGATTGATTGGTGGTATATTACTCTTGGAATTAATACGGTTTGTTTAGCATTTTTTATAGGACTTGATAGTGGTTATGAAAGTGCTATATTGGTTATAAATGGCATAATTTCATGGTGGTTTTTTGTAATACTGAGAATGCCACAAATCCCAGAGTATTATAAGACACTAGCATTAACTGAAATTGAAGAGTTATAAATACAGAATGTCGAGAAGTTAGAAATGACATTGATTCAGGTAGTAGTTCAATTTAGAAAGTGTTTGGGTGGTA
>NZ_KV802725.1:0-45810 GCF_001810825.1 Streptococcus sp. HMSC076C08
TTTTATCCGCCATAGCTCAGTTGGTAGTAGCGCATGACTGTTAATCATGATGTCGTAGGTTCGAGTCCTACTGGCGGAGTATAAATCGAAACGTTCAACTGAGCGTTTTTTTATTTATAAATATAGTGGACTGTTGAAATTTCAAATTTTAATTTTAAAATCTGTAATTACCTCTTTATTTTATTTTTAGTTCGTTTGGCTTCAAATTCTACTTTTATAGGATTTGAAGCTTTTTTAGTTCCTTTTTTTGTTAGACTAGTGTTACTAATAAGAAAGGGAATTTTTATATGCTTCAGAAATTTTATGATCGAGCATTTGTCTTTTTGAAACTAGTTGAACAAGAATATGCCTCTTTAGGCCAGAGTTGTTCAGAGTGGGAATCACTTCATCTCCGTTTTTTACTATATTACTTAATCCGATTTAAAATTAAAAGTGATAGGGACTTTTCTCTATATCACTTTAGAACAGCTTATCGTCTATATCTAGATAAATTACTGCAAGATGGTACAACTTTCATCCAATAGGAAGTATTTATATCATAATTACGAACGATAGTTATAGATATATTTTAAAAAATATAGAATTAGCTTATAATCAGAGACTTCTGTATTTAGAAATGAAAGAATTTCCAAATCTTTTCTGCTGTTTCTTCTTGATAAAATAGTGTTTTTTTCTTATAATAAATTGTAAGATATAATTGCGGGTGAAATTCCTGCCATGTATATGAGAAAGGACGAGCTGCTAGTAGCTCAGACGAATTTTATTATGACTTCAGTTGTTGTTGTAGGTACCCAGTGGGGTGATGAAGGTAAAGGGAAAATTACAGATTTTCTTTCAGCTAATGCAGAAGTGATTGCTCGTTATCAAGGTGGTGACAATGCTGGTCACACGATTGTGATTGATGGTAAGAAATTTAAGTTGCACTTGATTCCGTCAGGTATTTTCTTCCCTGAAAAGATCTCTGTCATTGGGAATGGGATGGTCGTGAACCCAAAATCTCTTGTGAAAGAGTTGAGTTATCTTCATGAGGAAGGTGTGACAACTGATAACTTGCGTATTTCTGATCGGGCGCATGTTATTTTGCCTTATCACATTGAGTTGGATCGCTTGCAGGAAGAAGCTAAGGGTGACAATAAGATTGGTACTACAATCAAGGGAATCGGTCCAGCATATATGGACAAGGCTGCTCGTGTTGGAATTCGTATTGCGGATCTTTTGGATAAGGATATTTTCCGTGAACGTTTGGAACGTAATCTTGCGGAAAAGAATCGTTTGTTTGAAAAATTATATGATAGCACCCCTATTTCAGTTGACGATATTTTTGAAGAATACTATGAGTATGGTCAACAAATCAAGCAATACGTGACAGATACATCTGTTATCTTGAATGATGCGCTTGATAATGGCAAACGTGTGCTGTTTGAAGGTGCGCAAGGTGTTATGCTAGATATCGACCAAGGTACGTATCCATTTGTTACTTCTTCAAACCCTGTCGCTGGTGGTGTGACAATTGGGTCTGGTGTTGGTCCAAGTAAGATTGACAAGGTTGTAGGTGTCTGTAAAGCCTACACAAGTCGTGTAGGAGACGGACCTTTCCCAACTGAATTATTTGATGAAGTGGGAGATCGCATCCGTGAAGTAGGTCATGAATACGGTACAACAACTGGCCGTCCACGTCGTGTGGGTTGGTTTGACTCAGTTGTGATGCGCCACAGCCGCCGTGTATCTGGGATTACCAATCTTTCATTGAACTCTATAGATGTTTTGAGTGGTTTGGATACTGTGAAAATCTGTGTGGCCTATGATCTTGATGGTCAACGTATTGATTACTATCCTGCTAGTCTTGAGCAGTTGAAACGCTGCAAGCCAATCTACGAGGAATTGCCAGGTTGGTCAGAAGACATCACTGGAGTTCGTAATTTGGAAGACCTTCCTGAGAATGCACGTAACTATGTTCGTCGTGTAAGTGAGTTGGTTGGTGTTCGTATCTCAACTTTCTCAGTAGGACCTGGTCGTGAACAAACTAATATTTTAGAAAGTGTTTGGTCATAGGAGATTTTTAAGATTAGTTTAAGACAGGTTGGGTATACTATAGACAGTTACAAGAAGACCTCCTAACTTGTTGTAACAAATATCCTAAACTTTTCTTTTTCATAATAATCTCCCTATTAAGTCACCGCATTCGGTGGCTTTTTTTGTGTTGAGAATCATGATATAATAATAAAATCGACAAGTAGGAAAAGAGAAGAACGATGAATTATACAGTTGAAGAAAAAGAAGCCTTTATGAGAGAGGCTTTGAGAGAGGCTGAGATTGCCTTAGAACACGATGAAATTCCAATTGGTTGTGTGATTGTCAAGGATGGAGAAATCATTGGTAGGGGGCATAATGCGCGCGAGGAGTTGCAACGGGCGGTCATGCATGCAGAAATCATGGCTATAGAGAATGCGAACGTGAGTGAAGAAAGTTGGCGCCTGCTTGATTGTACGCTTTTTGTGACCATTGAGCCTTGTGTCATGTGTAGCGGGGCGATTGGGCTAGCTCGTATACCAAAGGTGGTCTATGGGGCTAAAAATCAGAAATTTGGTGCAGCTGGAAGTTTGTACGCTATTTTGACAGATGAGCGTCTCAATCATCGTGTAGAGGTTGAAACGGGAGTTTTGGAGAGTGAGTGTGTAGCGATTATGCAGGACTTTTTCCGAAATCGACGGAAAAAATAATTTCTCTTTAAAAACCGAGGGGAATGTGGTATAATAAATAGTGGAGCAACAGTTCTGCGTGAAGCGGGTCAGGGGAGGAATCCAGCAGCCCTAAGCGATGTGAATTGTGTGCTCTTTTTTCGTGCTTTTTTCGAATAAATAAGATAAAATAGCCTAGAATAAATGATTATAGAATAGAAAAGAGAAAGATATGAAAATTCGTGGTTTTGAATTGGTTTCGAGTTTTACAGATGAAAATTTGTTACCTAAGCGTGAGACAGCCCATGCAGCTGGTTATGATTTAAAGGTTGCAGAACGTACGGTGATTGCGCCAGGAGAGATTGTCTTGGTTCCGACAGGTGTTAAGGCCTACATGCAGCCGACAGAAGTGCTCTATCTTTATGACCGTTCATCAAATCCTCGTAAGAAGGGCTTAGTCTTGATTAACTCGGTTGGGGTCATTGATGGGGATTATTATGGAAATCCTGGGAATGAAGGGCATATTTTTGCGCAGATGAAGAATATCACAGACCAAGAGGTTGTTCTTGAAGTTGGGGAACGTGTGGTTCAGGCTGTCTTTGCACCATTTTTGATTGCAGATGGGGATGAGGCAGATGGCGTGCGAACTGGTGGATTTGGATCGACAGGGCATTAAGATGAAGATTGTCTTTGTACGTCATGGGGAGCCAGATTACCGTGAGTTAGAGGAACGTTCTTATACAGGTTTTGGGATGGATTTAGCACCTTTATCTGAGAAAGGACGGCAACAAGTTCAGGAACTTTGCCAAAATCCCTTGCTACAATCAGCTGATTTGCTAGTAACTTCAGCAGTGACAAGAGCTTTAGAAACTGCATCTTATGTGGTTCGTGCTACTTGCCTTCCTTTGAGGGTGGAGCCTTTGTTACACGAATGGCAGGTTTACGAAAGTGGCATAGAGAATTTTGAAAAAGCACGTACTCTGTTTTTAGAAAACAAGGGGGAGTTGCTTCCTAATAGTCCTATTCAGTATGAGACAGCTGAAGAGATGAAGGCGCGTTTTTTGGAAACTATGATAAAGTACCGAGACTACCAGACAGTTCTAGTGGTAGCTCATCGAATGCTCATGCGTCAGTTTGTGCCAAATGAGAAGATTGATTTTTGCCAAGTGATTGAGTGTGAGATAGAGATTTAGAAAGAGGTTTATCATCGCAAAGAAAAAAGCGACATTTGTGTGTCAAAATTGTGAATATAATTCACCTAAGTATCTAGGGCGTTGTCCTAACTGTGGGTCTTGGTCTTCTTTTGTAGAAGAGGTTGAGGTTGCCGAGGTCAAGAATGCACGAGTGTCCTTGACAGGTGAAAAAACCAAGCCTATGAAACTGGCTGAGGTGACTTCCATCAATGTCAATCGAACCAAGACAGAGATGGAGGAATTCAACCGTGTGCTTGGTGGAGGTGTGGTACCGGGGAGTCTCGTTCTTATCGGTGGAGATCCAGGAATCGGGAAATCAACCCTTCTCCTACAAGTTTCAACGCAGCTGTCTCAAGTGGGTACGGTTCTCTATGTCAGTGGGGAGGAGTCTGCCCAGCAGATTAAGTTACGGGCAGAGCGCTTGGGAGATATTGATAGTGAGTTTTATCTCTATGCAGAGACCAATATGCAGAGTGTTCGCGCAGAAGTAGAAAGAATTCAGCCAGACTTCCTCATTGTTGACTCTATCCAGACGATTATGTCTCCTGAGATTTCAGGGGTGCAAGGGTCTGTGTCTCAGGTGCGTGAGGTGACCGCTGAGCTTATGCAGCTGGCTAAGACCAATAACATTGCCATCTTTATCGTAGGGCATGTGACCAAGGAAGGGACCTTGGCTGGTCCGCGTATGCTGGAGCATATGGTAGATACAGTGCTTTACTTTGAAGGGGAACGTCACCATACCTTTCGTATCTTGAGAGCAGTCAAAAACCGTTTTGGTTCCACTAATGAGATTGGCATCTTTGAGATGCAGTCGGGCGGATTGGTTGAGGTGCTCAATCCGAGTCAAGTTTTCCTAGAGGAGCGTTTGGATGGGGCTACTGGCTCGTCAATCGTTGTGACCATGGAAGGGACCCGTCCGATTTTGGCGGAGGTTCAGGCTTTGGTAACACCAACCATGTTTGGAAATGCTAAACGCACGACGACAGGACTTGATTTCAATCGTGCAAGTCTGATTATGGCTGTTTTGGAAAAACGAGCAGGGCTTCTCTTGCAAAATCAGGATGCCTATCTCAAATCTGCTGGTGGCGTGAAATTGGATGAGCCTGCCATTGACTTAGCCGTTGCAGTGGCTATTGCCTCTAGTTACAAGGACAAGCCAACCAATCCTCAGGAATGTTTTGTGGGAGAATTGGGCTTGACTGGAGAGATTCGGCGCGTGAATCGTATCGAACAACGCATCAATGAAGCGGCAAAATTAGGCTTTACCAAGATTTATGTACCCAAGAATTCCTTGACAGGAATCACTCCACCCAAGGAAATTGAAGTCATTGGTGTGACAACGATTCAAGAAGTTTTGAAAAAGGTCTTTGCATAATCCGTGACAAATCCTCTTAAAAATGATAAGATAGGAGAAATATTTGATTATCAAATTTTTGAGGAGGGAATCGTGTCGTATTTTGAACAGTTTATGCAAGCCAATCAGGCTTATGTTGCCCTACATGGGCAGTTAAATCTGCCACTTAAACCCAAAACCAGAGTAGCTATCGTGACCTGTATGGACTCACGTCTACACGTTGCGCAAGCTCTAGGTTTGGCCCTTGGGGATGCTCATATCTTGCGGAATGCGGGTGGTCGAGTAACTGAGGACATGATTCGTTCACTGGTGATTTCCCAGCAACAAATGGGGACAAGAGAAATCGTGGTGCTTCACCATACAGACTGTGGAGCTCAAACCTTTCAAAATGAAAGTTTTCATGAACATTTGAAACACGAGCTCGGAGTTGATGTGTCTGGTCAAGACTTTTTACCATTTCAGGATGTGGAAGAGAGCGTGAGAGAGGATATGCAATTGCTTCGAGAATCTCCACTGATTCCTGATGATGTGGTTATTTCAGGTGCTGTCTATGATGTGGATACAGGAAGTATGAGAGAAGTATACTAACTTTATCTCGAAAAAATCTCATCCTAGCATAAAATCGATTGTTAAAATGTAGGATTTTTAGTTTTAATATAGCTAATATAAAATAGTAAAAAACAAGGGTATAAATGTTTGCCCTTGTTTTATTTTTGATTGAAAAATAAAGGAAAAAGCGCTACAATGGTAAATGGAAAATGTTGTGTGAAAAACAAGTGATACATAAATACCGGAGGAAATCATGTCTTTTTCTGATTTAAAGCTGTTTGCCCTTTCTTCAAATAGAGAATTGGCAGAGCGTGTGGCGCAAGAGATTGGGATAGAGTTGGGGAAATCGACTGTTCGCCAATTTTCAGATGGAGAGATTCAGGTCAACATTGAAGAATCAATCCGTGGAAAACACGTCTTTATCCTACAATCAACTAGTTCACCTGTAAATGATAATTTACTTGAAATTTTGATTATGGTGGACGCATTGAAGCGTGCTAGTGCAGAATCTGTCAATGTTGTTATGCCCTACTATGGCTATGCACGTCAGGATAGAAAAGCGCGCGCGCGTGAGCCAATCACTGCAAAACTCGTTGCAAACATGCTAGAAGTGGCTGGGGTAGATCGTTTGTTGACGATTGATTTGCACGCTGCACAGATTCAGGGATTCTTTGATATTCCCGTAGATCACTTGATGGGTGCTCCATTGATTGCGGACTATTTTGAACGTCGTGGCATGGTTGGCTCTGACTACGTGGTTGTCAGCCCAGACCATGGTGGGGTGACTCGTGCTCGTAAATTGGCAGAGTTTTTGAAAACTCCGATTGCGATTATTGACAAACGCCGTAGTGTAGACAAGATGAATACCAGTGAAGTGATGAACATCATTGGTAAGGTAGAAGGTAAGACTTGTATCTTGATTGACGATATGATCGATACAGCTGGAACTATTTGTCATGCGGCGGATGCTCTTGCTGAAGCAGGTGCTGTTGAAGTTTACGCAAGCTGTACGCACCCAGTTCTTTCAGGGCCAGCTATGGACAATATCCAAAAATCAGCTATTAAGAAATTGGTTGTTTTGGATACTATCTATCTACCAGAAGAGCGTTTGATTGATAAGATTGAACAAATTTCGATTGCTCATCTTCTGGGCGATGCTATTATTCGTATCCACGAAAAACGTCCTCTTTCTCCCCTATTTTGTATTGAGAAAAAGATTTAATCTTTCACTTGAAGTAGACAGAACTCCTAGCAGGCTTCTTTTCTTGCTAGGAGATTTTTATAGTCAAAATCTGCAAGCCTTTTCAAAATATGCTATACTGAGAAAAAAGGAGGATTTCTATGAGTCAAGAATTTATCAATCCAAGTGATGGTGTGATCCGTCAGTATCTGGAGACCAGTAAAACGTTAGCGGTAGTGGGCTTGTCCGATCGTGAAGAAACAACTAGCAATCGAGTGACCAAGGAAATGCAGGCTCGAGGCTATAAAATCATTCCAGTTAATCCCAAGGCTGCAGGTGGGGAAATTTTGGGAGAGAAGGCTTATGCCAGTCTAGCTGAGATTCCTTTTCCTGTGGACATTGTCAATGTATACCGACGGAGCGAGTTTTTACCAGATGTGGCGCGTGATTTTCTCAAGGCTGATGCTAAGATTTTTTGGGCACAACTGGGACTTGAAAGTCTAGAAGCGGAAGAAATCTTGCGTGCTGGAGGATGCGATGACATCGTGATGAATCGCTGTATCAAGAGAGAACACACACGCTTAATTCTTGAGCAATAAAAAGGTAGCCAGTAGGCTACCTTTTGTGTTAGAAAATACCAATCAATGCTTGCATGCCAAGACTGGTGAGGATGATGGCAATCCAGCAAAGGGCTCCAAGAAGAATGGATTTACCGCTGGATTTGACCATAGCTACTAGATTGGTTTTGAGACCGATAGCACTCATGGCCATAATAATGAGGAATTTGGAGAGTTGTTTGAGGGGGGTAAAGAAGCTACTAGACACACCGAGAGAGGTAAGGAGAGTCGTTAAGAGAGAGGCCAGGATAAAATAAAGGATAAAAAGTGGGAAAACTTTTTTCAGTTGTACGCCTTGTTTATTTTCTTGCTGGCGACTTTGCCAGTAGGAGAGGAAGAGAGTGATGGGAATAATAGCCAGAGTTCGTGTGAGTTTGACAATGGTTGCAGATTCAAGGGTATTGGTCTGATAAAGACTGTCCCAGGAGCTGGCGGTAGCCGTTACAGAAGAAGTATCGTTGACTGCAGTTCCTGCAAAGAGGGCAAAACCTTCATTGGATAGGTGAAGCCATGTTCCTAGCGTTGGAAAGATAAGTGCTGCTAAGACATTGAAGAAAAAGATAACGGAGATGGCTTGGGCAACTTCTTTTTCCTTGGCATGGATAACGGGTGCTGTCGCAGCAATGGCAGAACCACCACAGATAGAAGAACCCACTCCAATCAAGGTAGCCAGTTTTGTGTCTAGCGCAAAGAAACGCTGGAAGAGGTAGGCAACGATTAAGGAAATCGAAATGGTGGAAAGGATGACGGGGAGTGAAGATTGTCCAACTGCGAAGACTTGCGAGATATTGAGACCAAAACCGAGTAAGATAACGGCATACTGGAGCAATTTCTTGGAACTAAAGGTCAAACCTGCGTCTAGTTGTTTGTAGGGTGAGAACCAGGGGTGGAGGAGCATTCCAGCAAAAATTGCAAAGACAGGTGCACCCACGACGGGGAAAAATCCTCCCAGGAACCATGATACGATAGAAATGAGAAGGCAGGCAAAGATGCCTGCTCCATTTTTTGATAAAAATGACATATAAACCTCCGAAAATAAGCATTTATTATTATACTCCTGTCGAGAAGAAAAGTAAAACAGAAAGTGAAAAATGCAGGTTTCAGATGGATTTTGCGGTCAGGGAGCTTTTGTAGTATAATAGTACTATGTTCTGTAAGCAAGGGGGATATCTATGGACTTAACCAAGAGCTTTAATAAACAGTTAGACAAGATTCAAGTTTCCTTGATTCGCCAGTTTGACCAGGCTATTTCGGAGATTCCTGGGGTCTTGCGTTTGACCTTGGGGGAACCTGATTTTACAACGCCAGATCATGTCAAGGAGGCAGCCAAGCGAGCCATTGACCAGAACCAGTCCTACTATACAGGGATGAGCGGTTTACTGACCTTGCGCCAGTCTGCTAGCGACTTTGTAAAAGAAAAATACCAGCTAGATTATAATCCTGAAAATGAAATTTTGGTTACAATTGGGGCGACAGAGGCTTTATCTGCTACTTTGACGGCTATTTTGGAAGAGGGGGACAAGGTGCTCTTGCCAGCTCCTGCCTATCCAGGATATGAGCCGATTGTCAATCTAGTTGGGGCAGAGATTGTCGAGATTGATACAACTGAAAATGGTTTTGTCTTGACTCCTGAGATGTTGGAAAAGGCCATTTTGGAACAAGGGGATAAGCTCAAAGCAGTTATTCTTAATTATCCAGCTAATCCGACAGGAATTACCTATAGTCGGGAGCAGTTGGAAGCCTTGGCAGACGTTTTAGGCAAGTATGAGATTTTTGTTGTCTGTGATGAGGTTTACTCAGAATTAACCTATACAGGCGAAGCCCATGTATCTCTGGGAACTATGCTGAGAGATCAAGCTATTATCATCAATGGCTTATCTAAGTCCCATGCCATGACTGGTTGGCGTTTAGGCTTTATCTTTGCTCCTGCAGCTTTCACAGCTCAGTTAATCAAGAGTCACCAATATTTGGTTACTGCTGCAAATACCATGGCCCAACATGCTGCAGTAGAAGCCTTGACCGCTGGTAAAAACGATGCGGAACCTATGAAAAAGGAATACATCCAGCGTCGAGATTATATCATCGAAAAGATGACTGCTCTTGGTTTTGATATTATCAAACCGGACGGTGCCTTCTATATCTTTGCTAAGATTCCAGCGGGCTACAATCAAGATTCCTTTGCTTTTCTGAAGGATTTTGCCTATAAGAAGGCCGTTGCCTTTATCCCTGGTGCAGCCTTTGGACGTTACGGAGAAGGCTATGTGCGTCTGTCTTATGCAGCCAGCATGGAAACGATCAGAGAGGCCATGAAACGACTTGAGGAGTACATGAGAGAAGCATGATTCAGTCTATCACGAGTCAAGGCTTGGTGCTCTACAATCGAAACTTTCGTGAGGATGACAAGCTAGTCAAAATTTTTACCGAGCAGGCGGGCAAGCGCATGTTCTTCGTTAAACACGCTGGCCAGTCCAAACTAGCTCCGGTTATTCAGCCCTTGGTGTTGGCACGATTTCTCTTGCGCATCAATGATGATGGGCTTAGCTACATCGAGGACTACCATGAGGTGATGACCTTTCCAAAGATTAATAGTGATCTCTTTGTTATGGCCTATGCTACCTATGTGGCTGCTCTTGCAGATGCTAGTTTGCAGGATAATCAGCAGGATGCTCCCTTGTTTGCTTTCTTGAGGAAGACTCTGGAGTTGATGGAAGCAGGGATAGATTATCAGGTTTTAACCAATATTTTTGAAATTCAAATCTTGACTCGATTTGGAATCAGCCTTAATTTTAATGAGTGTGTCTTTTGCCATCGGGTCGGTCAGGCCTTTGACTTTTCTTTCAAATATGGAGCCTGCCTCTGCCCAGAGCATTATCATGAAGATGAGAGACGTTGTCATCTAAATCCCAATATCCCTTATCTGCTCAATCAATTTCAAGCCATTGATTTTGAAACCTTGGAGACCATTTCGCTTAAGGCCGAAATCAAGCAAGAGCTACGCCAATTTATGGATCAACTCTACGAAGAGTATGTTGGGATTCACCTAAAATCAAAGAAATTTATTGATTCCCTAGCAGACTGGGGACAATTACTAAAAGAGGAAGACAAATGAAAAAAATTGCAGTAGATGCTATGGGGGGCGATTACGCACCTCAAGCCATCGTTGAGGGTGTCAACCAAGCCCTTGCTGACTTTTCAGATATTGAGATTCAACTCTACGGAGATGAAAGCAAGATCAAGCAATATCTAACGGCGACAGAGCGTGTCAGCGTTATTCATACGGATGAGAAAATCAACTCAGACGATGAGCCGACAAAAGCTATCCGTAAGAAGAAAAATGCCAGCATGGTATTGGCAGCTAAGGCTGTTAAAGAGGGAGAAGCAGACGCTGTCCTCTCTGCTGGTAACACAGGTGCCTTGTTGGCTGCAGGATTCTTCATTGTGGGTCGTATCAAAAATATCGATCGTCCAGGACTCATGTCTACCTTGCCGACCATTGATGGAAAAGGGTTTGATATGCTAGACCTTGGAGCCAATGCGGAAAATACAGCCCATCATCTGCACCAATACGCTGTTTTGGGTTCCTTCTATGCGAAAAATGTTCGTGGGATTTCGAAACCACGTGTTGGTTTGCTCAACAATGGAACAGAAAGCAGCAAGGGAGATCCGCTTCGTAAGGAAACATACGACTTGCTAGTAGCTGATCAAAGTTTGAACTTTGTCGGAAACGTGGAAGCGCGTGATCTGATGAATGGCGTTGCGGATGTTGTCGTAACAGATGGTTTCACGGGAAACGCTGTTCTCAAATCCATTGAAGGTACAGCTTTGGGAATCATGGGCTTACTTAAAAATGCTATTACGGGTGGTGGCCTTCGAGCGAAGCTAGGTGCTCTACTTCTTAAGGATAGTCTTAGGGGGTTGAAGACACAGCTCAATTATTCAGATGTTGGAGGGGCAGTTTTGTTTGGTGTTAAGGCGCCAGTTGTAAAAACTCATGGCTCAAGTGATGCCAAGGCTGTGTACAGTACGATTCGTCAGATTCGTACCATGCTAGAAACAGACGTAGTTGCTCAAACTGCGCGTGAATTTTCAGGAGAATAAAAAAAGATGACAGAAAAAGAAATTTTTGACCGTATTGTAACCATTATCCAAGAGCGACAGGGAGAAGACTTTGCCGTAACAGAGGCCTTAAGTTTGAAAGACGATCTAGATGCGGACTCAGTGGATTTGATGGAGTTTGTCTTGACACTAGAAGATGAATTTGGTATCGAAATCACTGATGAGGAAATCGACCAACTTCAAAGTGTAGCGGATGTAGTAGCGATTATTAAAGATAAAAAATAGGAAAAAGCAACATGCAAGTCATGTTGTTTTTTTATTTGCAGAAAAAGGGAAACTTTTAGTAGAAATTGCGAATAAAGAGATGAGAAAGAAAAAGGAGGAACGTTTATGTATGTGACCGGTTTTTATCCGTGGTTCATTAAGTGGTTTTTAAAATAAAAATGAATGAATTGTTCATTTTCTAATTGTTTTTCGAATAAATAGGTAAGGAAAAAGGAAGGAGAGAAGAAAATGATTTCAGTAATTTACCCAATCTGGTTTTTAAAATGGTTTAAAGCCTAGAAACCGTAAACTAAAAATAAAGGAGAAAACAAATGACAAACTTTGACAACATGGAACAGAACTTTGTAGCTCTTACGGAAGAAGAGTTGACGGATGTGAATGGGGGGTCGGTTACCGCTGTAGTTGTAGGAGGTGTCTTACTAATTGGTGGTATTGCTTGGGGCTATTTTATGTAATAATAAGGAGAGAAAAAATGAATTTAAATAAATGGACAGAATTGACAGAAGAAGAATTGATGAATACAGAAGGTGGCTTAATTACCATAGCCACGATTGCTGGAGGAGTAGCAATTTTCCTTGGTGGTCGATTAATTGGTCAAGATTTAAAACGTAAATTTGGATAAAAGTAGACTTGTATGAAAAATCTAAAAAATGTAATGGGAGCAGTTCTAATTATTTTTGGAGTGCTTTGCATATTGGGAGATTTAAATGTAATCACCTTTAATGTTGAAAAATATTTCCAAACAGAATTAGTTGTTCCGATGCTTATTTTGATGATGAGTTACTTGGATTCAGCTAAAGACAAGGTTTAAAGAGAACTATTTTTAGTGTATGGCAACTGCTATTTTAGTTACTATTAATGAAATAAGAACTAATTTAGGAATAGTAGGGCTTTTGATTGGAGTAGCTATTGGATTAGCCAGCATTATTTAAAAAGGAGAGAGAAAAATGAAAGAAATGGATGAAAAATTTGATATCATGACAGAAGAAGATTTGGCTCTTACTGAAGGAGGCTTCATTGTCACTACTTCCACAGCAATAGCTTGGGGTGTATTAGGAGTAGCTTCTTATATGTATGGGCGTTATCTAGGAAGTAAACGTTAAGCTAAATATAGAAGGAAATTAACTATGAATCGTAACCTAAATCTCAATACATTGTTACCTAAGCTAGCCACTATACTACCTTTGTTAGGCATAGGTCTTAATCTTACGCTTCATCTAATTCGTACGGGTTCGCTAGTATCTTTTGATTGGCAATGGAGTTTAATAGGTTTGATTGCTGCAGGCTATTTTGGTATTTTTTGTAAGGATTTGAAGAAAAATAATCAAAACTATAAATGATGAATCTGAATGGAAAGGATTTTGTGCATGTAAATGGCGGAGTTTTTCCGCCTTGTTTTATCCAGAGACTTGTCCGATTCTGCTTAGTTTGTTTTATGGAGGATACAAGTACAAAACAACAGATAGTAAGATTGGGAATTGATGGAACATCAGATTGGAGTTTGAGATGAAAGTCGTTCAATTACTACAAAAAGCTTGGCCAGAGTTTATTGTATTGTCTAGCTCAATGGCTTATCTAATGATTAGAATCGTGGCTAATATAAACAAAATAAATCTACCTACGTAGTTTGAATATTTTGATATACCTACGATTTCATCATTCTTGATGACATTTATCTCACTTTATAGAAGTAAAGAGAATATCATTTCAGAATAGTTTATTTCTAGGCATTCATTTTTTAACGGTTACTTTAAGCAGGCAGAACTTTTGTTCTGCTTTTTACATTTAAATGATAGTTTATGCTTTTTGAAGTGCGTTTTAGGCGTAAAAATGGTTTATTTAGGAATATTTTCCTGTTTTCATCCTTATTTGGTTAAAATAATCTTACAAATTTTTAAAGAGATTATTAGAAAAAGGAGAAGGATATGAAATTTAGGAAAAGGCACTATCGTCCCCAGGTGGATCAGATGGATTGTGGCGTGGCTTCTTTGGCTATGGTCTTTGGTTACTACGGTAGTTATTACTCCTTGGCTCATCTACGAGAGTTAGCCAAGACGACCATGGATGGGACGACCGCTTTGGGACTTGTAAAGGTGGCAGAGGAGATTGGGTTTGAGACGCGGGCTATCAAGGCGGATATGACGCTCTTTGATTTGCCAGATTTGACCTTTCCTTTTGTGGCTCATGTGCTCAAGGAAGGGAAGTTGCTCCACTACTATGTGGTGATAGGTCAGGATAAAAAGCACATTCATATCGCTGATCCAGATCCTAGTATCAAGCTGACCAAGATTTCCCGTGAGCGATTTGCGCAAGAATGGACAGGAGTCAGTCTCTTTATGGCTCCGTCTCCAGACTATAAACCCCATAAGGAGAAAAAACAGGGGCTCCTATCTTTCTTGCCAATCTTGCTCAAACAGCGTGGCTTAATTACCAATATCGTCCTAGCGACACTCTTGGTAACCTTAATCAATATTGTGGGTTCCTACTACCTTCAGTCCATCATTGATAGTTACGTCCCAGACCAGATGCGCTCGACACTGGGTATTATCTCAATGGGACTAGTCATCGTCTATATCCTCCAGCAGATTTTGTCCTATGCGCAGGAATACCTCTTACTTGTTCTGGGGCAACGCCTGTCAATTGATGTGATTTTGTCCTACATCAAGCATGTTTTTCACCTGCCGATGTCCTTTTTTGCAACACGCAGGACAGGAGAGATTGTATCTCGTTTTACGGATGCTAACAGTATCATCGATGCGTTGGCGTCGACCATTCTGTCGATTTTCCTAGATGTGTCGACGATTTTGATTATCTCGCTTGTCTTGTTTTCACAAAATATGACGCTCTTCTTCATTAGTCTACTTGCGCTTCCCATCTATACAGTGATTATCTTTGCCTTTATGAAGCCGTTTGAAAAGATGAATCGTGATACCATGGAAGCCAATGCGGTTCTGTCTTCCTCTATCATCGAGGACATCAACGGTATTGAGACCATTAAGTCTTTGACCAGTGAGAGTTCACGCTATCAAAAGATTGACAAGGAATTTGTAACTTATCTGAAAAAATCTTTTACCTATAGTCGGGCAGAAAGCCAGCAAAAGGCTCTGAAAAAAGTTGCCCAGCTCCTGCTCAATGTTGGTGTTCTCTGGATGGGAGCAGTTCTTGTCATGGATGGGAAAATGAGTTTGGGCCAGCTGATTACCTATAATACTTTGCTTGTTTACTTTACCAATCCTTTGGAAAATATCATCAACCTACAAACCAAACTTCAGACAGCGCAGGTTGCCAATAATCGTTTAAACGAAGTGTATCTAGTAGCTTCGGAGTTTGAGGAGAAGAAAACGGTAGAAGATCTAAGTATGATGAAGGGAGAGATGACCTTCAAGCAGGTTCACTATAAGTATGGCTATGGTCGTGACGTCTTGTCGGATATCAATTTGACCATTCCACAAGGGTCTAAGATGGCTTTTGTGGGGATTTCAGGGTCAGGAAAGACCACCTTGGCCAAGATGATGGTTAACTTCTACGATCCAAGTCAGGGAGAGATTAGTCTGGGTGGTGTCAATCTCAATCAGATTGACAAAAAAGCCTTGCGCCAGTATATCAACTATCTACCTCAACAGCCCTATGTCTTTAACGGAACGATTTTGGAGAATCTTCTCCTTGGAGCCAAGGAGGGGACGACTCAGGAAGACATCTTACGGGCAGTTGAGTTGGCAGAGATTCGGGAGGATATCGAGCGCATGCCACTGAATTATCAGACAGAATTAACTTCGGATGGGGCTGGAATTTCTGGTGGGCAACGACAACGAATCGCTCTGGCGCGTGCTCTTTTGACGGATGCCCCTGTCTTAATCTTGGACGAGGCGACTAGCAGTCTGGATATCTTGACGGAAAAGCGGATTGTGGATAATCTCATGGTTTTAGACAAGACCTTGATTTTCATTGCTCACCGTTTGACCATTGCTGAGCGGACAGAAAAGGTTGTTGTTTTGAATCAGGGCAAAATTGTCGAAGAAGGTACCCCTGCAGACTTGCTTGCACAGGATGGCTTTTATGCCCATTTGGTCAATAGCTAGAAAGAGGAGAAGATGAAACCAGAATTTTTAGAAAGTGCGGAGTTTTATAATCGTCGTTATCATAATTTTTCCAGTCGGGTGATTTTACCTATGTCACTTCTGTTCGTGTTTTTACTGGGATTTGCAGTTTTTGCAGAGAAGGAGATGAGTTTGTCTACTAGAGCTACTGTCGAGCCTAGTCGTATCCTTGCCAATATCCAGTCAACTAGCAACAATCGCATTCTTGTCAATCATTTGGAAGAAAATAAGCTGGTTAAGAAAGGAGATCTGCTCGTTCAGTACCAGCAAGGGGCGGAGGCTGTCCAGGTTGAGGCATATGCCAGTCAATTGGAGATGCTAAAGGATCAAAAAAAGCAGTTGGGGTATTTGCAATCCAGTTTGAAAGAGGGGAGTGATCAATTTCCAGAGGCGGATAAGTTTGGTTATCAGGAGATGTTTCGAGACTATCTCAGCCAAGCTAGTAGTCTTAGGAGTAATGTTTCTCAGCAAAATGCCAGCATCTCCTCTCAAAATGCGGCAGCAAGTCAGAGCCAGGCCGAGATTGGCAATCTTATTAGTCAAACAGAGGATAAAATTCGAGACTACAAAACAGCCAAGTCAGCGATTGAAAAAGGAGATCAACTGGATAGTCAAAATGCCGCCTACTCATTTTATCAGACCTATAAAAACCAAGCTGGAGATGATTCGCAAGTTAAATCACAAGTTATTGCACAGGTGGATGCACAAATTGCCCAGCTAGAGTCTAGTTTGGCTACCTATCGTGTACAGTATGCGGGTTCTGGAGCTCAACAAGCCCACGCAACGGGACTAGATAGTCAACTGGAATCGCTCAAATCTCAGCACCTAGTCAAAGTCGGTCAGGAATTAACCCTTTTGGATCAGAAAATTTTGGAGGCGGAATCGGGTAAGAAGGTACAGGGAGGTCTCCTAGATAAGGGGAAGATTACAGCAAGTGAGGATGGGGTGCTTCACCTCAATCCTGAGACTAGTGAATCTACGATGGTCGCAGAAGGAACCCTGCTAGCCCAACTCTACCCATCCTTGAAAAAAGAAGGAAAAACCAAACTCACAGCCTATCTCAGTTCAAAAGATGTTGCTAGAGTCAAGATTGGGGACTCTGTCCGTTATACTACGATTAACGATGCCAAGAATCAAATTTTCCTGGATTCCACGATTACAAGTATTGATGCGACAGCTACAAAAACTGAAAAAGGGAATTTCTTTAAAATTGAGGCGGAGACTAATTTAACTTCGGAACAGGCTGAAAAACTTCGTTATGGTTTAGAAGGTCGCCTGCAGATGATTACGGGAAAGAAAAGCTATCTCCGTTATTTTTGGGATCAATTTTTAAATAAAGGGTAATATTCGTGTTTTTCAGAGGATAAATGATTTTTAAACTGTAAGAAGAGCTTATCTTGCAGTTTTTCTTTACGCTTGAAACAGGAAAACGTTATTTATTCGTAAAAAATCTTGAATTTTTCATGCTTTTGTGGTAGAATGTGCTCAAGTAAAACGAAAGGCGAACTTTAAAATGTCAAAACAACTGATCTATTCGGGAAAAGCCAAGGATATCTATACAACTGAGGATGAAAATCTCATTATTTCAACTTACAAGGACCAGGCAACTGCCTTCAACGGTGTCAAGAAGGAGCAGATTGCGGGCAAGGGAGTGTTAAATAATCAGATTTCATCTTTTATTTTTGAGAAATTAAATGCGGCTGGTGTAGCGACTCACTTTGTGGAGAAAATTTCGGATACGGAACAACTCAATAAAAAGGTGGAGATTATTCCTTTGGAAGTTGTGCTCCGCAACTACACGGCTGGTTCCTTTTCAAAACGTTTTGGCGTAGAAGAAGGTATTGCATTTGAGACTCCAATTGTCGAATTTTACTATAAAAATGATGATTTGGATGATCCCTTTATCAATGATGAGCATGTGAAATTCCTAAAAATTGCGGATGACCAGCAGATTGCTTACTTGAAAGAAGAAACCCGTCGTATCAATGAGCTCTTGAAGGATTGGTTTGCTGAGATTGGTCTCAAATTGATTGACTTTAAGCTAGAGTTTGGTTTTGACAAGGATGGCAAGATTATCTTGGCAGACGAGTTTTCACCAGATAACTGCCGTTTGTGGGATGCAGATGGCAACCACATGGACAAGGATGTTTTCCGCCGTGGCTTGGGTGAATTGACGGATGTTTACGAGATTGTCTGGGAGAAATTGCAGGCTTTGAAATAAGCTGTTAGAAACGGAAAACCTTCGTCTTTCAGATGTAAGGACTCAGGCTGTAAAGGTCCCCTGGACCTTTTCACTCCGTCGGGGGCTAGGTAAATTAACCAGCGTCTACGAGATTGTCTGGGAAAAGTTGCAAGGTTTAAAATAGCACCTTCAAGGTCATTTGGGAACATTGCAAGAGCTGAAATAAAGGAATAAGAATTGATGAATAAACGTATTTTTGTTGAAAAAAAGGCTGATTTTCAAGTCAAGTCAGAGAGTTTGGTAAGGGAGCTCCAGCACAACTTGGGACTGTCAACTTTGAAAAGTATTCGCATTGTGCAGGTTTATGATGTCTTTGACTTGGCAGAGAACTTGTTTGCGCCTGCCGAGAAGCATATCTTCTCTGAGCAGGTGACAGACCATGTCTTGGATGAAGCGGCTGTGCAAGCGGATCTTGCCAATTATGCTTTCTTTGCTATCGAAAGCCTGCCTGGTCAATTTGACCAGCGTGCAGCTTCCTCACAGGAAGCTTTACTTTTGCTGGGAAGTTCGAGTGACGTGACGGTCAACACAGCACAATTGTACTTGGTTAATAAAGATATTGATGCGATTGAGTTGGAAGCGGTCAAGAACTACCTGCTCAATCCAGTGGATTCACGTTTCAAGGACATCACGACAGGGATTGCCAAGCAGGAATTTTCTGAGTCAGACAAGACCATTCCTAAATTGACCTTCTTTGAAAGCTATACAGCAGAAGACTTTGCTCGCTACAAGGCCGAACAAGGGATGGCCATGGAAGTGGATGATTTGCTCTTTATCCAAGACTACTTCAAGTCAATCGGACGAGTGCCGACGGAAACAGAACTCAAGGTTTTGGACACTTACTGGTCTGACCACTGCCGTCACACGACTTTTGAGACCGAGTTGAAACACATTGATTTCTCAGCTTCTAAGTTCCAAAAGCAATTACAAGCGACTTATGACAAGTATATTGCCATGCGTGATGAGTTGGGACGTTCGGAGAAACCACAAACCTTGATGGATATGGCGACTATTTTCGGTCGTTATGAGCGTGCTAATGGACGTTTGGATGACATGGAAGTGTCAGATGAAATCAATGCATGCTCGGTTGAAATCGAGGTGGATGTGAATGGAGTGAAAGAGCCATGGCTTCTCATGTTTAAAAATGAAACCCACAATCACCCAACAGAAATTGAACCATTTGGTGGAGCGGCTACTTGTATCGGTGGAGCCATTCGTGACCCGTTGTCAGGACGTTCATACGTTTATCAAGCCATGCGTATCTCGGGTGCAGGTGATATTACCGCACCGATTTCAGAAACTCGCGCTGGCAAATTGCCACAACAAGTCATTTCGAAAACAGCGGCTCATGGTTATTCTTCTTACGGGAATCAGATTGGGCTTGCGACGACCTATGTTCGTGAGTACTTCCACCCAGGTTTTGTAGCCAAACGCATGGAGCTAGGTGCAGTTGTCGGTGCGGCTCCCAAGGGCAACGTTGTCCGTGAAAAACCGGAAGCGGGCGATGTGATTATCTTGCTCGGTGGTAAGACTGGACGTGACGGTGTCGGTGGTGCAACGGGATCTTCTAAGGTTCAAACAGTTGAGTCTGTAGAGACTGCCGGTGCTGAGGTTCAAAAAGGGAATGCCATCGAAGAGCGCAAGATCCAACGCCTTTTCCGTAATGGCGATGTCACTCGTCTTATCAAGAAATCCAACGACTTTGGAGCAGGTGGTGTCTGTGTGGCTATCGGTGAATTGGCAGATGGTCTTGAAATTGACCTTAACAAGGTTCCTCTTAAATACCAAGGTTTGAACGGTACAGAAATTGCCATTTCTGAATCTCAAGAACGGATGGCAGTTGTGGTGCGTCCTGAAGACGTAGCTGCCTTCGTTGCGGAATGTAATAAAGAAAATATTGATGCTGTTGTGGTTGCGACAGTGACTGAAAAACCGAACCTAGTCATGCACTGGAATGGTGAAACCATCGTCGACTTGGAACGCCGTTTCCTTGATACCAATGGTGTGCGTGTCGTTGTCGATGCCAAGGTTGTGGACAAGGATGTCAAACTCCCAGAAGAACGCAGAACAAGTGCTGAAACCCTTGAAGCTGATACTCTTGCGGTACTATCTGACCTCAACCATGCGAGTCAAAAAGGCTTGCAGACCATCTTTGACTGCTCAGTCGGTCGTTCTACGGTCAATCACCCACTTGGCGGTCGTTACCAATTGACACCGACTGAGGCTTCTGTGCAGAAATTGCCAGTTCAACACGATGTGACTCACACTGCGTCAGTCATGGCCCAAGGATTCCACCCATATGTAGCAGAATGGTCTCCATACCACGGTGCTGCCTATGCAGTAATCGAAGCGACTTCTCGTTTGGTGGCTACTGGTGCAAACTGGTCCAAGGCTCGTTTCTCTTACCAAGAGTATTTTGAGCGGATGGATAAACAAGCAGAGCGTTTTGGTCAGCCAGTAGCAGCTCTTCTAGGCTCTATTGAAGCACAAATCCAACTTAGTTTGCCATCTATCGGTGGCAAGGACTCTATGTCTGGTACTTTTGAAGAATTGACAGTGCCACCAACCTTGGTTGCCTTTGGGGTGACAACGGCAGATAGTCGTCAAGTTCTCTCTCCTGAGTTCAAGACTGCTGGTGAAAATATCTACTACATCCCAGGTCAAGCCTTGGCACAAGAGATTGACTTTGATCTTATCAAGTCTAACTTTGCCAAGTTTGAAGCCCTTCAAAAGGCTCACAAAGTGACATCTGCATCAGCTGTTAAATATGGTGGTGTCCTTGAAAGTTTGGCTCTTGCTACTTTTGGAAACCATATCGGTGCAGAGGTGACCTTGTCTGAGCTTGAGACTGCATTGACAGCTCAATTAGGCGGATTTGTCTTCACATCTCCGGAAGAAATCGCCGGAGTAGAGAAAATTGGACAAACAAAAGCAGACTTTACACTTTTTGTCAACGGTATGAAGCTAGATGGACAGAAACTTGACAGTGCCTTCCAAGGAAAATTAGAAGAAGTTTACCCTACTGAATTTGCCCAAGCCAAAGAACTGGCTGAAGTACCAGCTGTGGCATCAGATGCTGTGATTAAAGCCAAGGAAACTATTGAAAAACCAGTGGTTTACATCCCAGTCTTCCCAGGAACCAACTCGGAATATGACTCAGCCAAGGCATTTGAAAAAGAAGGTGCAGAGGTTAACTTGGTGCCATTCGTGACCTTGAATGAAGAGGCTATTGTCAAGTCAGTTGAAATCATGGTTGACAATATCGGCAAGGCAAACATTCTATTCTTTGCAGGTGGCTTCTCAGCCGCGGATGAGCCGGATGGATCAGCTAAGTTTATTGTCAATATCCTGCTCAATGAAAAAGTGCGTGTAGCTATCGATAGCTTTATCGCTCGTGGTGGTTTGATTATTGGTATCTGTAATGGATTCCAAGCCCTCGTCAAATCAGGTCTTCTTCCATATGGGAACTTTGAGGATGCTACTAGTACTAGCCCAACCCTCTTCTACAATGATGCCAACCAGCACGTAGCCAAGATGGTGGAAACTCGTATTGCCAATACTAACTCGCCATGGTTGGCTGGAGTGCAAGTGGGCGATATCCACGCCATTCCAGTGTCGCACGGTGAAGGGAAGTTTGTTGTGACGGCCGAGGAATTTGCAGAGCTCCGTGATAATGGTCAAATCTTTAGTCAATACGTTGACTTTGAAGGCAAACCAAGTATGGATTCTAAGTACAATCCAAATGGTTCTGTAAATGCCATCGAAGGAATTACCAGCAAGAATGGTCAAATCATCGGTAAAATGGGACACTCAGAACGTTATGAAGATGGTCTTTTCCAAAATATTCCAGGAAATAAAGACCAGTACTTGTTCGCGTCGGCGGTTAAATACTTTACTGGGAAATAAGACTTGCAGATTTTCTAATAGATAGTATCCGTAATGTAAAAGTCATGTAGATTTAGTTCTTGGTGATTGCAAAAGGTTTGTTTTGCGAGTGAAACGAGCTTCTACCGTATCATTCGGCTCTACTGAAGGAATGATGCAAAAATAAAAATTAGGTATAAAAAATGACATACGAAGTAAAATCTCTTAATGAAGAATGTGGTGTTTTTGGTATCTGGGGGCATCCAGATGCTGCTAAATTGACCTATTTCGGACTCCACAGTCTTCAGCACCGTGGTCAGGAGGGGGCAGGAATCCTCTCTAATGACCAGGGGAACTTGAAGCGTCATCGTGATATGGGGCTTTTATCAGAAGTGTTCAGAAATCCAGCTAATTTGGATAAACTGACTGGAGCGAGCGCGATTGGGCATGTTCGTTATGCGACTGCTGGCGAAGCTTCTGTAGATAATATCCAGCCCTTTCTCTTCCGCTTTCACGATATGCAGTTTGGACTTGCTCACAACGGAAACTTGACCAATGCTGAATCGCTCAAGAAAGAATTGGAACAAAGAGGAGCTATTTTCAGTTCAACTTCGGACTCGGAAATCTTGGCTCACCTCATTCGTCGGAGTCACAATCCGAACTTGATGGGCAAAATCAAGGAGGCGCTCAGCCTTGTCAAAGGTGGCTTTGCTTATATCTTGTTATTTGAGGATAAGTTGATTGCTGCGCTTGATCCTAATGGCTTCCGTCCGCTTTCTATCGGAAAAATGGCAAACGGAGCGGTGGTGGTTTCGTCTGAAACCTGTGCCTTTGAAGTCATTGGTGCTGAGTGGATTCGTGATGTGAAACCAGGAGAGATTGTAATCGTAGATGACAATGGTATCCAGTACGATAGTTATACGAATGATACCCAGTTGGCGATTTGTTCTATGGAGTATATCTATTTTGCTCGCCCTGACTCTAACATCCATGGGGTCAATGTCCATACAGCTCGCAAACGTATGGGGGCTCAATTAGCGCGTGAGTTCAAGCACGAAGCAGATATTGTGGTCGGTGTGCCAAATTCCTCGCTGAGCGCAGCTATGGGATTTGCAGAAGAATCTGGTCTGCCAAATGAAATGGGTCTGATCAAAAACCAATACACGCAACGCACCTTTATCCAACCGACTCAAGAATTGCGTGAGCAAGGGGTGCGGATGAAGCTATCAGCCGTTTCGGGTGTCGTTAAAGGAAAACGTGTGGTGATGATTGATGATTCCATTGTTCGTGGGACAACCTCTCGCCGTATCGTTCAGCTCTTGAAAGAAGCGGGGGCTTCTGAAGTTCACGTTGCTATTGGTAGTCCAGCGCTAGCTTATCCATGTTTTTACGGGATTGATATCCAGACGCGTCAGGAGCTGATTGCGGCCAATCATACGGTCGAGGAAACTCGCCAAATCATTGGTGCGGATAGCCTGACCTATCTTTCGATTGATGGCTTGATTGATTCTATCGGCATCGAAACAGATGCGCCAAACGGTGGTCTTTGTGTCGCTTACTTTGACGGCGACTACCCAACTCCTCTCTACGACTATGAGGAAGACTATCGTAGAAGTTTGGGGGATAAGACCAGTTTTTACAAATAGACGGATAAAGACTCTCCATGAAAGGAAAGGAAGAGAAGATGACAAATAAAAATGCTTATGCGCAATCTGGTGTAGATGTTGAAGCGGGTTATGAAGTTGTTGAGCGGATCAAAAAGCACGTGGCTCGCACGGAGCGTGCGGGTGTCATGGGAGCTCTTGGTGGTTTCGGTGGCATGTTTGACCTCTCAAAAACAGGTGTCAAAGAGCCTGTCTTGATTTCAGGGACTGACGGTGTCGGAACCAAGCTCATGCTGGCCATCAAGTACGACAAGCATGATACGATTGGGCAGGACTGTGTGGCCATGTGTGTCAATGACATCATCGCTGCAGGTGCGGAGCCTCTTTACTTCCTTGACTACGTCGCGACTGGCAAGAATGAACCAGCTAAACTAGAACAAGTGGTTGCTGGTGTGGCTGAAGGTTGTGTGCAAGCTGGTGCAGCCCTCATCGGTGGTGAAACGGCTGAGATGCCTGGTATGTACGGCGAAGATGACTATGACTTGGCTGGTTTTGCGGTTGGCGTGGCAGAAAAATCTCAAATCATTGACGGTTCAAAGGTGGCAGAAGGTGATGTTCTTCTTGGACTTGCTTCAAGTGGGATCCACTCAAATGGTTACTCACTCGTTCGTCGTGTCTTTGCCGACTATACAGGTGAGGAAGTTTTGCCAGAATTGGAAGGCAGAAAACTGAAAGATGTCCTTTTGGAACCAACTCGTATCTACGTTAAAGCTGCCTTGCCACTCATAAAGGAATGCTTGGTCAACGGGATTGCCCACATCACTGGTGGTGGATTTATCGAGAATGTCCCTCGTATGTTTGCAAATGATCTAGCGGCAGAAATCGAAGAAGACAAAGTTCCAGTCCTTCCGATTTTCAAAGCTCTTGAAAAATACGGTGAAATCAAGCATGAAGAAATGTTTGAAATCTTCAATATGGGTGTGGGACTCATGCTGGCAGTTAGCCCTGAAAATGTAGGTCGCGTCAAGGAATTGTTGGATGAACCAGTCTATGAAATTGGTCGCATCGTCAAGAAAGAAAACGAAAGTGTCATCATCAAATGAAAAAAATAGCGGTTTTTGCCTCTGGTAACGGCTCAAATTTTCAGGTGATTGCTGAAGAATTTCCGGTGGAGTTTGTCTTTTCAGACCATCGTGATGCCTATGTGCTCGAGCGTGCAGACAAGCTCGGCGTTCTGTCCTATGCATTTGAACTCAAGGAATTCGAGAACAAGGCGGACTACGAAGCAGCCCTTGTCGAACTCGTGGAAGAACACCAGATTGACTTGGTTTGCCTCGCCGGCTACATGAAAATAGTTGGGCCAACCTTATTGGAGGCCTATGAGGGGCGTATTATCAATATCCATCCAGCCTACCTGCCAGAATTTCCAGGAGCTCATGGGATTGAGGACGCTTGGAATGCTGGCGTAGACCTATCTGGCGTGACCATTCACTGGGTGGACTCAGGTGTGGACACAGGCAAGGTCATCAAACAAGTGCGTGTGCCACGGCTAGCTGATGATACCATTGAAAGCTTTGAAGCTCGCATTCATGAGGCTGAGTACAAGTTGTATCCAGAGGTGCTGGATAGCTTGGGAGTGGAGAGAATGTAAGAAGTAAATCAAGTTTTGATTGCGTAATCTTGCTAGGAGAAAAAATGATTGAACTGAAATTGGTAGATGAGAGCAGTTTTCAGGCAGTGTTGGATTTGAAAATATCAGAAGCTGATGAACGAGCACGTTTCGTAGCTCCAAATGTGCGCTCTTTAGCTGATGCATGGCTCTACCGGAAAAACGAAGATGTGTTTCCGATGGCAATCTATTGGGATAAGCAAGTGGTTGGCTTTCTCCTGCTAGAAATAGACAAGGATGAAGCGGAATACTTTATCTGGCGGATAATGATTGGTCAGCAGTACCAAGGAAGAGGTTATGGTCGAAAAGCCTTGGAAGTTCTAATCAAAGAGGCCCAGATGGATAGAGCTTGCAGTCATATTACCGCAGATTATGTGGTTGGAAATGAAAAAATGAAGCACCTGTTGACTAGTCTGGGTTTTCAGGAAACAGGATTTATAGAAGAAAATAACGAAGTCGCTATGCGCTTGGATCTAAAGAAAGAGGAATAGAATGACGAAAAAGGCCTTAATCAGCGTCTCAGACAAAGCGGGCATTGTTGAATTTGCCCAAGAACTTAAAAAACTTGGTTGGGATATCATCTCGACAGGTGGGACAAAAGTTACCCTGGATAATGCTGGGGTGGGGACCATTGCGATCGATGATGTGACGGGTTTTCCAGAAATGATGGACGGCCGTGTCAAGACCCTTCACCCAAATATCCATGGTGGGCTCTTGGCTCGTCGTGATTTGGATAGCCACCTTGAGGCGGCTAAGGACAATAAGATCGAGCTTATCGACCTTGTAGTGGTCAACCTTTACCCATTCAAGGAAACGATTCTCAAACCAGATGTGACGTACGCTGATGCGGTTGAAAACATCGATATCGGTGGGCCATCTATGCTTCGTTCAGCAGCGAAAAACCACGCTAGCGTAACGGTTGTGGTAGACCCTGCTGACTATGCAGTGGTTTTGGACGAATTGGCAGCAAATGGCGAAACAAGCTATGAGACTCGCCAACGTTTGGCGGCTAAGGTTTTCCGTCATACAGCGGCTTATGACGCCTTGATTGCAGAATACTTCACAGCTCAAGTCGGAGAAAGTAAGCCAGAAAAACTGACTTTGACTTATGACCTCAAACAAGCCATGCGCTATGGGGAAAATCCTCAACAAGATGCCGATTTCTATCAAAAAGCCTTGCCAACGGATTACTCCATTGCATCAGCGAAACAGCTCAACGGTAAGGAATTGTCCTTTAACAATATTCGTGACGCTGATGCGGCGATTCGTATCATTCGTGATTTCAAAGACCGTCCAACCGTTGTGGCTCTCAAACACATGAACCCATGTGGAATTGGTCAAGCTGATGACATCGAAACTGCTTGGGATTATGCTTATGAGTCTGACCCAGTGTCTATCTTTGGTGGAATTGTCGTCCTTAACCGTGAGGTGGATGCTGCGACAGCTGAGAAGATGCACGGCGTTTTCCTCGAGATCATCATCGCACCGAGCTATACGGATGAAGCGCTAGCCATATTGACCAACAAAAAGAAAAACTTGCGTATCCTTGCCTTGCCATTTGACGCTCAAGAGGCTAGTGAAGTGGAAGCAGAATACACAGGCGTGGTCGGTGGACTTCTGGTGCAAAACCAAGACGTGGTAAAAGAAAGCCCAGCTGATTGGCAAGTCGTTACCAAACGCCAACCAACAGAAACTGAAGCGACTGCCCTTGAGTTCGCTTGGAAAGCTATCAAGTACGTCAAATCAAACGGTATCATCGTAACCAACGACCATATGACACTCGGTGTTGGCCCAGGGCAAACCAACCGAGTGGCTTCTGTTCGCATCGCCATTGAACAAGCCAAAGACCGCCTTGACGGCGCTGTGCTTGCTTCAGATGCCTTCTTCCCATTTGCGGATAACGTGGAAGAAATCGCCAAAGCAGGTATTAAGGCCATCATCCAGCCAGGTGGCTCCGTCCGTGATCAAGAATCTATTGAAGCAGCGGACAAATATGGATTGACCATGGTCTTCACAGGCGTGAGACATTTTAGACATTAAGAAGACGAAAGGGAAGAAAACAGTTTCTTTCCTTTTTTGGTTTAAAATGCTAAGTGAAACAAGATTAAAGCGAACGTTTGTGATATAATGTTAGTAAATAATTCGCAAAAGAGGTTAAGAGATGAAGCTGTTAGTTGTCGGTTCTGGTGGTCGTGAACATGCGATTGCTAAGAAATTGCTTGAATCAAAAGACGTTGAAAAAGTTTTTGTAACTCCTGGAAATGACGGAATGACCTTGGATGGTCTGGAATTGGCAAACATCGCTATTTCCGAACATTCTAAGTTAATAGAGTTCGTAAAGGATAATGATATTGCTTGGACCTTCATTGGGCCAGATGATGCCCTTGCTGCTGGTATCGTGGATGATTTTAACAAAGCTGGGCTCAAGGCTTTTGGTCCGACTAGGGCTGCAGCGGAGCTGGAGTGGTCCAAGGATTTTGCTAAGGAAATCATGGTTAAATACGGTGTTCCGACAGCAGTCTATGGCACATTTTCAGATTTCGAGGAGGCCAAGGCTTATATCGAGGAGAAAGGCGCTCCAATCGTCGTCAAGGCGGATGGCTTGGCGCTCGGGAAAGGTGTCGTCGTTGCCGAGACAGTCGAGCAAGCGGTCGAAGCCGCTCATGAAATGCTTTTGGACAATAAATTCGGTGATTCTGGTGCGCGTGTGGTTATTGAGGAATTCCTCGACGGGGAGGAGTTCTCCCTCTTTGCCTTTGTCAATGGGGACAAGTTCTACATCATGCCAACAGCACAGGACCACAAACGTGCCTATGACGGCGACAAGGGCCCTAACACGGGTGGTATGGGAGCTTATGCGCCAGTTCCTCACTTGCCACAGAGCGTGGTTGATACGGCGGTTGAGACTATTGTCAAGCCAGTTCTTGAAGGGATGATCAAAGAAGGTCGTCCGTATCTTGGTGTCCTTTACGCTGGTCTTATCTTGACAGCAGATGGCCCTAAGGTGATCGAGTTTAACGCTCGTTTTGGAGATCCAGAAACTCAGATTATTTTGCCTCGTCTGACCTCCGATTTTGCACAAAATATCACGGATATCCTCGATAGCAAGGAGCCGAACATCACTTGGACGGATAAGGGTGTGACTCTGGGCGTGGTTGTCGCATCCAAGGGCTACCCGCTAGACTACGAAAAGGGTGTCAAGTTGCCAGCCAAAACCGATGGCGACATCATCACCTACTACGCAGGGGCTAAGTTTGCGGAAAATAGCAGAGAATTGCTGTCCAACGGCGGACGTGTCTATATGCTCGTCACCACAGCAGATACCGTCAAAGAAGCCCAAGATACGATTTACCAAGAACTCGCTCAACAAAAAACAGAAGGTCTCTTCTACCGAACAGATATCGGAAGCAAGGCTGTTAAGTAAAGATATAAGAATAACGCGACGAAGTCGCCAAATATGCTAATGGTTGCATAACTTGCGAGCATTAGCGAGCAATAAAATAACAATCACCGCCGTTGTGAAAGAACGATTGGATGATAATCCAATCGTTCAGGGAAATTGGAAGACCTTGGGCTTCCGATTTAGGCATGAGACACCTTTGGTGGCTGCTGCCGTCCCTCACAACCTAAGGTGATTGAAAAAAGAAAGGAAAGAAAAGGGAAAATTATGACTAAACCAATTATTTCCATCATCATGGGCTCCAAATCCGACTGGGCAACCATGCAAAAAGCCGCCGAAGTCCTAGACCGCTTCGGTGTGGCCTACGAAAAGAAGGTGGTCTCTGCCCACCGCACACCAGACCTCATGTTCAAACATGCCGAAGAAGCTCGTAGCCGTGGCATCAAGGTTATCATCGCAGGTGCTGGAGGCGCAGCTCATTTGCCAGGAATGGTTGCTGCTAAAACAACCCTTCCAGTCATTGGTGTGCCCGTCAAATCTCGTGCCCTTAGTGGCGTGGACTCGCTCTACTCTATCGTACAGATGCCGGGTGGCGTGCCTGTTGCAACTATGGCTATCGGTGAAGCAGGAGCGACAAATGCAGCCCTCTTTGCCCTCCGTCTCCTTTCAGTAGAGGACCAGGCTATTGCTACAGCATTGGCAGATTTTGCAGAAGAGCAAGGAAAAATCGCAGAGGAGTCTACCAATGAGCTCATCTAAAACAATCGGAATTATCGGTGGCGGTCAGTTGGGTCAGATGATGGCCATTTCTGCTATCTACATGGGGCACAAGGTCATCGCGCTGGATCCTGCGGCGGATTGCCCGGCCTCTCGTGTAGCGGAAATCATCGTGGCGCCTTATAACGATGTGAACGCCCTACGTCAGCTGGCTGAGCAATGTGATATCCTCACCTATGAGTTTGAAAATGTCGATGCTGATGGTTTGGATGCGGTTATCAAGGAAGGTCAGCTCCCTCAAGGGACAGACCTGCTCCGCATCTCTCAAAATCGCATTTTTGAAAAGGACTTTCTTTCAAATAAGGCTCAAGTCACTGTGGCACCCTACAAGGTTGTGACTTCAAGTCAAGATTTGGCAGATATTGACCTTTCTAAAAACTATGTCCTTAAGACCGCGACTGGAGGCTACGATGGGCATGGTCAAAAGGTTATTCGTTCAGAAGCAGACTTGGTAGAAGCCTATGCGTTAGCAGACTCAGCAGACTGTGTTTTGGAAGAATTTGTCAACTTTGACCTTGAAATTTCTGTCATCGTGTCAGGAAATGGCAAGGACGTGACGGTTTTCCCAGTTCAGGAAAATATCCACCGCAACAACATTCTTTCGAAGAGCATCGTACCAGCTCGCATTTCAGAAAGTCTAGCAGCCAAGGCCAAAGCTATGGCGGTTCGAATCGCAGAACAACTCAACTTGTCTGGAACTCTTTGCGTGGAAATGTTTGCGACGGCAGATGACATCATTGTCAATGAAATCGCCCCACGCCCACATAACTCAGGACACTACTCAATCGAAGCCTGCGACTTCTCTCAGTTTGATACCCATATCTTGGGCGTTCTCGGAGCACCATTGCCAGCCATCAACCTACATGCGCCTGCTGTTATGCTCAATGTCCTCGGCCAGCATGTCGAGATCGCTGAAAAATATGTCAAAGAAAATCCAAGCGCCCACCTCCACATGTATGGTAAAATAGAAGCGAAACACAACCGCAAGATGGGACATGTGACCGTGTTGGGGGATGCAGAAAACGTGGGGGAGTTTTAGCTTAGCATAGTAAAGTAAAAGGTTGTGAAGAGGAATAAGTTGTTATGAAAATAGATTTATCTAATGAGAAATTGTTTGATATCAATGAGATAGAATTGGATAAACCAGTTAATTTTATTTTTGGGAAGAACGGGACCGGTAAGAGTACCATTACTAAATTGGTTAAAGAACAGATTACTGACAAAGATATTAGAATTTACCAAGGTTTAAAGAGTGTAATTGCAAACGGAAGACTAAATTCTGTTACTCTTGGTGAAGAAAATGTTTCTGCTCAGCGAAATATTGAAAAATTTGAGAGCGAAATAGCTAACTTCGTAGAGGAAAAACGAGGATATGAGGAAATTAAACAATCCTTGACCTTAGAAAAAAATTCTCTAAATAAAGAATTAAAAGCTCAGGAAAATAAAATAAACAATTTTTTTAGTTCTTCTGCCAGAGAAATAAAAAATAATGATTTACATATAGCTAGCACTTCTTACAATCAGCCTACTTTTAAAGCAGAAATAAAGTATGCTTTTCGTTTATCTGTAGATGAACGAAATAAATGTAAAGAGTATCTAAAAATTGATGAGAAAAATGCCAGTCTAATTAAATTGCCAGAGATTAATTTTCTACAAATTTTTGAAGATACAAGAGATATTTTTGTGAAAAAAGTTGAAGAAGAGATAGTAGTTAAGCGACTTGATTCTGATCCAAAAATTAGTTTTGCTCAAAAGGGTCTAGAGTTACATGAACGTGGGGATGTCTGCTCTTTTTGTGGAAGTAATATTCCTGATGAAACATTTGCTGAATTGGAAACTTTTTTCTCAGCATCAAAGATTAAAGAATTTGAAGTCGCTATTAATGATCAGATTGATAGAATTAGTGAAGCACAAGTTCTAGTTGAGAAGGTTGTAATTGCTAATGAAGATTTTTATAGTCAATTCGCTAATGAAGTAGGTGAAATCAAAAAAAAATGGGACAACATAAAAAAGGAACAGGTAAAATTTCTATTATCACTTAAGGAAAAAATGATAGAGAAGTCTACTAAATTATTTTCAACATTGACTTTCGAGGAATTAAAATTACCGGATTCAGGTAAAGATATAATTGAAAGGTATAATAAAATTGTTGAGAAAAATAATGCAGAAGATATTTCTAGATTAAAAAAATTCTCCAAAGATTTATTGAGATTTGATTTGATTGATGCATATGTTGAGAAGTTTGATTTAGCAACAGAGAAAAATAAATTAAAAGCTATACAGGATAAGCTAGATGAATCTGTACGCAGTTCAGAAGCAAATGACTGTGAAATTTTAAAAATAAAGCAGACGATTTCTTCGATTCGTGAGAAAATATCGAAAGAAGTGGAAAAAACTAAATCTGAGAAGAAGTTAGCTACTAATATAAATAAAAAGTTGGAATTATATGTTGATTTTCAATTAGAACATATTGAGCCTGATGCTGGTATGCACCAAGGGTACTATCGAATAAAAAGCAAGTCTGAAAATATTGACGTATATAGAGATATAGGAACACTATCTGAAGGGGAAAAAAATATTATCGGTTTTTTATATTTTATAGAAAAACTTGATGAACAAATCGATAATCCACTTGATAAAGTTATAATTTTTGATGACCCGATGGACTCTAATGATGATATGATGCAATACATTATCATTACTGAAATTCAAGAATTGATGAAACCAATTGATAAGAATAAAACAAATGATAAACTTGTAATTATGACTCATAATTCTCATTTTTATATCAATGTGAAGTATAATCGTTTATATGAGGATGGTAAAGATAAAAATGGTGGAGATAGGGTAGGAGACAAGTTCATTAGACTTCAGAAAGAAAGTTCTACAACCTCTATAAAAGTTTTAGAATCAGAGGGGCAAGATTTCGGTACAAGTTACGAGTTGCTATGGAAAGAATTAGGATTCCTATACAACAATGGCAAACCTGATCTAATGTTGAATTCAATTAGGAGAATTATAGAGACTTTTACAAAATTCAATAGAATAGATAATTTTTATCAAGGTAATCGAGAAGCACAAAAATTATTTAATGTAAATTCACACTCTATCGATGATTTACAATCAGAGTTAAACGGGAAAGGCAGAGAACAAATTATTGCAATGATGAAGAAATGCTTCAAAGACGTTAATTTAGAAAAACACTTTAATTCCCATTGGAAGGCAGCTAAGAAGTAAAATTATATTTTGAAACACTATTCAAAAAATATACTAAGACAGAAAGGAACAGGGCAGTCGTATTTTCTAAACCGAATACGGGCTATGGACTTTCTTTCAAAACAAAATTTACAATAGAAAGTATGAGGGTGTCCGAGTATTTGAGCTCGGGCTACCTAAATTCTGTATCAAACCAAAAAAATAGAAAGGAACAAGGGCACCGTATTCCCCTAACTGAATGCGGACTACGGACCGTGTGAAAAAGATAATTTTGTTGGAGCGCAAGTCGCTCTGCTCAAAATTTCCTATTTTCACGGTGTCCGCTTAACGCCCTTAATATCTTAAATATGATCAACCGTTACTCTCGCCCTGAGATGGCGAATATTTGGAGTGAAGAAAATAAATACCGTGCTTGGCTTGAGGTGGAAATCTTGGCTGACGAGGCATGGGCTGAGTTGGGGGAAATCCCTAAGGAAGATGTGGCTTTGATTCGCGAGAAGGCGGACTTTGACATCGACCGCATTTTAGAGATTGAGCAAGAGACTCGCCACGATGTGGTTGCCTTCACACGTGCGGTTTCTGAGACTCTTGGTGAAGAGCGCAAGTGGGTCCACTATGGTTTGACCTCTACCGACGTGGTGGATACTGCTTACGGTTACCTCTACAAGCAGGCCAACGACATCATCCGTCGTGACCTTGAAAACTTCACCAACATCATCGCTGACAAGGCTAAGGAGCACAAGTTCACCATCATGATGGGGCGTACTCACGGTGTGCACGCTGAGCCGACAACTTTTGGTCTTAAATTGGCCACTTGGTACAGCGAAATGAAGCGCAATATCGAACGTTTCGAGCATGCGGCTGCTGGTGTAGAAGCTGGTAAGATTTCTGGTGCGGTTGGGAACTTTGCCAACATTCCACCATTCGTTGAAAAATACGTCTGCGACAAATTGGGTATCCGTGCCCAAGAAATCTCTACACAGGTCCTTCCTCGTGACCTTCACGCTGAGTACTTTGCAGTTCTTGCTAGCATCGCGACTTCCATCGAGCGTATGGCAACGGAAATCCGTGGTCTGCAAAAGTCTGAGCAGCGCGAAGTGGAAGAGTTCTTTGCCAAAGGTCAAAAAGGGTCTTCAGCAATGCCTCACAAACGTAACCCAATCGGTTCTGAAAACATGACAGGTCTGGCGCGTGTTATCCGTGGTCACATGGTGACGGCCTATGAAAACGTTGCTCTCTGGCACGAACGTGATATTTCTCACTCATCAGCTGAGCGTATCATCACACCGGATACGACCATTTTGATTGACTACATGCTCAACCGTTTTGGAAATATCGTCAAGAACTTGACGGTCTTCCCAGAAAACATGATCCGCAACATGAACTCTACTTTTGGTCTTATCTTTAGCCAACGTGCTATGTTGACCTTGATTGAAAAAGGCATGACCCGTGAGCAAGCCTACGACTTGGTGCAACCAAAAACAGCCCACTCTTGGGACAACCAAGTAGACTTCAAACCGCTTCTCGAAGCAGATCCAGAAGTGACCTCACGCCTCACTCAAGAGGAGATTGATGAAATCTTCAACCCAGCATACTACACCAAACGAGTGGATGATATCTTTGAACGTATCGGACTTGGTGATTAATCCTAACAATAAAAAGCGAGATTGAATCTCGCTTTTTTGTATGCTTGTCGAAGGGGGTTAATCTTCTTTTCTCTTAGTGAGTCCGTAGGCTGCTAGTGTGGCCATGAGTCCTGCTGCGACCAAGCCTGCAGAGTCTTGACTTCCTGTTGCAGGGAGTTGTTTTTCTTCTGCTTTGCTAGTAGTTGTTTCAGCTTGCTCAGCTTTCTCAACGGCAGTGCCGACTTCAACGACTTGAGTGACCGCTTCCTGTGCTACCACGCTATTGACAAGCGTTCTTTCTTCTTTTCCATCAGCACTAGTGCTCACAGAGTAGAAGGCAGTACGGTGGCCGTTAGCTCCTTTAGTAACAACTTGCGTTTGTCCTTTTGGTAATTGAGGATTTTCACGTGTCACAGTAGTGAATGGAATTTCTTCCTCTTGGATATCCAGTCTCGGTTTTGTTTCTGCGGCTGGAGCAAGACCGTGTTCGTCTCCTACATGGGTTACAAGGGTTCCGACTTCAATAACTTGGGTCACTGCTTCTTGAGTCACAAGGCTATCTACAAGAGTTTTCACTTCCTTACCGTCAGCACTAGTGCTCACAGAGTAGTAATGACTGCGACGGCCGTTAGCGCCTTTAGTAACGACTTGAGTCTTCCCTTTGAGCAAGAGTGGATTTTCACGTGTCACGGTAGTGAACGGAATATCTTCTTCTTGGATATCTAGTCTTGGTTTCGCTTCGGCAGCTGGAGCAAGGCCACTTTCATCCCCTTTGTGAGTAATAGGGGCACCGATTTCAACCACTTGGGTCACAGGTTCTTTGGTTACTTGGCTATCTAGAACCGTTTCTGTTTGTTTCCCATTTTCAGTAAGGACAGATATGTAATGAGTGCGTTCGCCCTCTACACCTGGTGTGATGATCTTTTCCTGACCAGCTGGGAGATTTGGATTTTCCTTCTTGATGACCTCAAATGGAATCTTTTCTGCTCTTGTGATGAGTTCCGGTTTGGTTTCAACATTGGCAGCTAGTTCGTTTTCATCGAGGCTTCCTGAGTGGGTTGCTGCTGGTTTGAGGTCTAGGCGGGCTGCTTTGAGTTTGGCTACGAGAGCGTCTAACTCGGCTTGTTTGTTACGATTGAGGTTGTAGTTGAGAGCTTCTTTAGCTGCATTTAGGGCCTCCAAGCTCTCCTTGCTGTATCCATCCAAGTTTGCAGGGATTTGAGCAAGTTCCTCACGGAGTGCATTGTAGTTAGCGCGGAAGTAGTCTTTGTTATGGTCTGCAAAGGCAGTCATGAGTTCAAAGATTTCTTCTTCCTTGTACTCAGCACTTGGTTTGTCTGCCCAGATGGCAAGCATGCTTCCAACTGTTGGAAGGTCTACCTCAGGATACTTGGTAGATGCGAGCTGGTTAAATGGTGTTTTTTTAGTATTTTCAATTGCTTTTTTGAGGAAACCACCACCATCTTCAGGTTTCTGGCCGAGAATGTAGTACCAGTCTCCGTTGGTGTTAAGGAATTTGTAGCCTTTGCTTGCCAGGTACTGAGGAGATGCAAGGTTGTAACCCCACCATCCCTTAGACCAGTAAGAGATGATGACATCCTTGTCAAACTCAACATCATCCTTGTCCTCGTAGTAGAAACCATCGTTGAAGGCCATTGGTTGAAGGCCTCTTTCTTTGGCCATAGCAGCAAGAGTGTTAGAGTACTCAGCAAACTTGCCATAGAGTCCATACCATTTGAGGTAGTACCAGCCTTGCGCGTTGGTAGCATCATTGGCATATTCGTCTGTACCGTAGTTGAAGATCTTAGTTTTGCCTGCAAAGAAGTCCATGTACTTGCCGATGAGGGCTTTGACAAAGTTCATCGCCTCTTCGTTTTCAAGGTCCATGGTTGTTTTGGATACCTTGTCAAAGTTGGCTTGAGGATTCTTGATTCCAAGTTTTTCCATAGCGACGAGCATGGCATCCATGTGACCTGGGCTGTTGATCGCTGGGATGAGTCCGAGGCCTTTTGATTTTGCGTACTCGATCAATTCAGTGATTTCAGCTTGACTAAGAGTGGTTCCGTTTGGATCATCGTAGTAAGCTTTTGTTCCTTCGATGATGGCCTTTTTGACGTCGTCACTTGCATAAGTTTTTCCGTTAGCTGTGATGGTCATGTCATCAAGGAGGAAGCGAAGTCCATCATTTCCTAGGAGAAGATGCACATCAGAGTAGCCGAGTTCGCTCGCCTTGTCTACGATGCGTTTGAGTTGGTCAAGTGTGAAGTACTTACGTCCAGCATCGATAGAGATTACCTTGTTCTTGGCAAGTTTTTCAACTTCACGTTTCGCGTCTTCTTCTTTTTGAGCTTCTGGTGTGAAGGTCAAATTGCTTACAGCTTCTTGGAGTTTTGCGATTGCTTGGTCAATGGTGTCTTGTTGGGCACGGCTGAGGTTGCTATCGAGTGAGCGAATAGCTTTTTCAGCTTCTTTTACAGCTGCGACACTTTCTGCAGTATAGCGGTTAAGGTCTGTTGGTACTTCTTTCAGAGCTTGCTCAGCAGACTCATAGTCAGCTGCGAAGTATTCAGCATTGGCATTTGCGAAGCTACGCATGAGTTTGAAGAGGCGTGATGGTGAATAGCGTGCAGATGGGGTATCCGCCCAAGCAGCTACCATACCCCCGATGAACGGGATAGTAGCCCCATCAGATTTTGGTACAGAAGTGATTGGAGTGTTCTTGATACCATTGAGTCCTTGGTCGAGGTTGTACCAGCCTTGGCCATCGGCATTTCGTCCGAGGACGTAGTACCAAGCATCGTTGGTATTAAGGATTTGGTGGCCTTTTTCAACTAGAAGTTTAGAAGAAGCGACGTCGTATCCGCCCCATCCACCAGTCCACATAGAAACGATGATGTCTTTGTCAAAGGTTCCAAAGCTAGTGTCGCTATTGTAGTAGATACCGTCGTTAAAAGCCATTGGTTTGAGGCCGTGAGATTTGACGATGCGAGCAAGGTCGTTGGCGTAGGCGATAAATTTATCATAACCCTTGTCAGGGAATCCATCTTCTGGATACCATTTATAGGCTTGAAGAACGCTCCAGCCTTTGGCGTTTGTAGCATCATTGGCGTACTCGTCTAGTCCGATATTGAAGATGTCAGTTTTGCCAGCGAAGTAAGCAGCATACTTTTCGATCAGAGCTTTGGTAAATGCAACCGCTTCTTTGTTATCCAGGTCAACGGTACGAGCAGATTCCTTGCCAAAGTAGTTGAAGTTCGGTTTTTGGATACCTAGTTCTTTCATGGCATGCAAAATCGCATCCATGTGGCCAGGGCTATTTACAGTTGGGATGAGACCAATGCCTTTGTTTTTAGCATAGTTGATCAAGTCCGTCATCTGACTTTCTGTCAAATGGTTGCCGTTTGGATCCTTGTAGTAGGCATCGGTTCCGTTTTCGAGTGCACGTTTGACATCGTCACTTGCATAGGTTTTGCCATTGGCTGTGATCGTCATGTCGTCTAACATAAAACGCATGCCGTCATTTCCAACTAGTAGATGAAGATCAGTATAACCGTAGTGTTTGGCTTTGTCGATGATTTCTTTGAGTTGGTCTGGAGAGAAGTACTTGCGTCCAGCGTCGATTGAGATCATTTTTCGTTTTGCCAGTTTTTCATTTACCTGAGCTGCTCGTTCCGTGCTAGGAGTGGCTACTGCAGGTGTGACGGCTTCATTTTTCTTTTCTGAAGAAGTGCTTTCAGCAGGAGTTTCAGCTGGGGCAGGGCTTTCTTTCTCGGCAGTAGGAGTTGGAGTAGCATTTTCTGTCACAACTGGTGCGCTTGACTCTTCTGTTGTTGGAGCAACTGTTCGAGGAGCCTCCTGGTCTTCTTTGACCTCCTCTTTTACAGGTTTGTCAGCCTTTTCTTCCAGTTTTTCTGGAACCTTGGAGTCTACAGCTTCCTTGACTGCTTGAGGACTCTCCTGAATAGTTTGAACAGTTTCTTCAGCTGTTGGAGCTGGAGTAATCCCGTCGGCAGATACGACTTGGGCGCTAAAAGCAAATCCTATAAGTACAGAAGCTGCCCCAACCGCGTATTTACGGATGGAGAAGCGCTGTTTCTTTTCTAGTTTCATGACAAAACCTCCTTGTTATTATCATATATGATAGCGTTTACATAAAACCAATTTTATTTTATTATCTAAGGAGTAAAATGTCAAGTGGGTTTATATAAGAACTATAATAAATAGAGGAAATCATAAGATTTAGGAGAAATTTGCTAATGAGGGATAAAACAGAGGAAAAACCAAACGAAAATTTACCTTGTTTTTAGTAAAAATGCTACTAATTAAATAAGAGACCTTCATAGCGTTTTCACAACTTATTTCTCGTGCTATAATGAATATAGAAAAAGCCTGAGCTAGGCTCAGGCTTTTTCTTAATGACCTCGGTTACATGAGATGAATTTGATTTTGTAGTAGTCTGCTCGCTTATAAGTTTCACTATAGGCAAGGACTTGGCCAGTGGCCTCAAGTTTTGTAGTCTTTGTTTGGAAGACAGTTGGGAATTGTGTATCGATTCCGAGTACAGAAGCAGCATGCTCTGGTGTTGGGAATGCGATTTCGTTGATTTCCTCAAAATGTTCATCACTCATGTGAATGCGGTAATCCAATTTGAAACGTGTATAGATAGAGCTATAATAATCAAGATTTGGATAGTTGGCATTGATGTATTGCTCAGGAATATAAGATGTGTGGTAGATGTATGTTACGTCGTTTGTCTGACGAATACGTTCAATCTTATAGTAGAATTGATCTCCACGTAGTCCAAGTTTATCTAAATATTCAAGTTTGTTTCCGCGCTCGATAGAAAGGACAGTAACTTTATCGTCTTTTGTTTCAAAGATTTCAACATCTGAAAACTCAACGAGTTTGTGCTTGCGGGCACGTGAAACGAAAGTACCTTTACCTTGTTGGCGGACAATGTAGCCGTCTTTAGCAAGGTCGTTCAAGGCACGAACAACTGTGATTGAACTCACATCGTACATCGCGATCAATTCGGCTTCTGTATAAAATTTATCTCCACTTGCAAATTGACCAGAGATGATTTTATTTTTTAATTCATCTTTAATATATTGGTATTTAGGAATAGCCATAAATTTCACCTCGATTCTCTTTCTCCAATTTTGATTTTACCACAAATATAGAGAAAAGAGTAGTATTAAGGTCAAAAAATTAAAATAATAGACTAAAAATGTTATTTTACATGTAAAAAAATTCATTTGATGTTCTTGTGAATTATCATACATAAAAAGATCGTTTTCATGCTATTTTTAGATAATTTCGGTAAACGGTAAGTAAAAAAATAGAAAAATTTTAAATAATTTTCTAAAACCTATTGACAAATGCAAAAGATTTGATTATAGTTAATATTATAATAAATGAAAGCGCAAACTTAATTCGTCAGAGGTAATAACATGACCAGATTTAAAATTGAGGACGATTTCTATTTAGACGGAAAACCGTTCAAGATTTTGTCCGGCGCCATTCATTATTTTAGGATTCCAGCAGAGGATTGGTATCATTCTCTCTATAACTTAAAGGCGCTTGGCTTTAATACAGTCGAGACCTATGTGGCTTGGAATTTACACGAACCTGTTGAAGGGGAGTTTGATTTTGAAGGTGCCAGAAATTTGGAGAGATTTCTTCAAATTGCACAAGATCTAGGTCTCTATGCCATTGTACGCCCGTCTCCGTTTATCTGTGCGGAATGGGAATTTGGTGGCTTGCCGGCTTGGCTCTTGACCAAGGACATGCGAATTCGCTCGTCCGACCCGGCCTACATCGAGGCTGTTGCTCGCTATTATGACCAATTATTGCCAAGGCTTGTGCCTCGCTTGTTGGATAATGGTGGAAACATTCTTATGATGCAAGTCGAAAATGAATATGGCTCTTATGGAGAAGACAAGTCTTATCTACGAGCAATTCGGAAATTGATGGAAGACCGAGGGATTGATTGCCCACTCTTTACTTCAGATGGTCCATGGAGGGCTACTCTGAAAGCCGGAACCTTGATCGAAGACGATCTCTTTGTGACAGGAAACTTCGGTTCTAAAGCTCCGTACAACTTTTCACAGATGCAGGAATTCTTTGATGAGCATGGCAAGAAATGGCCCCTCATGTGTATGGAATTCTGGGATGGTTGGTTCAACCGTTGGAAAGAACCCATCATCACACGGGATCCTAAAGAATTGGCAGAAGCTGTTCGAGAGGTATTGGAGCAAGGCTCTATCAACCTCTACATGTTCCATGGAGGGACAAACTTTGGTTTCATGAATGGTTGCTCGGCTCGAGGGACTCTGGATTTGCCACAAGTCACATCTTACGACTATGACGCCCTTCTTGATGAAGAAGGAAATCCAACTGCTAAATACTTAGCAGTCAAGAAGATGATGGCAACACACTTCCCAGAGTATCCACAGTTGGAACCACTCTATAAGGAAAGCATGGAGATAGGGTCCATTCCATTGGTCGAAAAAGTTTCCTTGTTTGAAACTCTGGATAGTCTCTCTAGTCCTACTGAAAGCCTCTATCCAAAAGCGATGGAAGAACTTGGTCAAAGTTATGGCTACCTTCTCTACCGCACGGAGGCAAGTTGGGATGCAGAAGAGGAACGCCTCCGTATCATCGATGGACGTGACCGAGCTCAACTCTTTGTAGATGGTCAATGGATTGCTACTCAATACCAGACAGAGATTGGTGAAGATATCTACTGTCAAGGCAACCGAGAAGGCTTTTCAGAGATTGACATCTTGATCGAAAATATGGGGCGTGTCAACTACGGTCATAAGTTCTTGGCAGATACGCAACGTAAAGGAATTCGTACAGGTGTCTGCAAGGATCTACATTTCTTACTGAATTGGAAACAATATCCACTACCACTGGATAATCCTGAGAAGATTGATTTTTCAAAAGGATGGACAGAAGGACAACCAGCCTTTTACGCTTTCGACTTTACGGTCGAAGAGCCGAAGGATACCTACTTAGACTTGTCTGAGTTTGGTAAGGGAGTTGCCTTTGTCAACGGGCGTCACCTAGGGCGTTTCTGGAACGTCGGCCCGACCCTCTCACTTTATATCCCTCATAGTTATCTCAAGGAAGGTGCTAACCGCATCATTATCTTTGAAACTGAGGGCGAATATAAAGAAGAGATTCGTTTAACTCGTAAACCTACACTAAAACACATAAAGGGGGAAAACTTATGACAATTGTAGGATGCCGTATCGATGGACGTTTGATCCACGGTCAAGTAGCCAATCTTTGGGCTGGAAAACTAAATGTTTCACGCATTATGGTTGTAGACGACGAAGTTGTTAACAACGATATTGAAAAGAGTGGTTTGAAACTTGCGACACCACCAGGTGTGAAACTCAGTATCTTGCCAGTTGAGAAAGCAGCAGCAAATATCCTTGCTGGTAAATACGATAGCCAACGTCTCTTTATCGTTGCACGTAAACCAGACCGTTTCCTTGGTTTGGTCGAAGCAGGTGTACCGCTTGAAACACTCAACGTCGGCAATATGTCTCAAACACCAGAAACTCGCTCTATCACACGTTCTATCAACGTGGTAGACAAGGATGTGGAAGATTTCCACAAACTAGCAGAAAAAGGTGTGAAACTCACTGCTCAAATGGTTCCAAATGATCCAGTTTCAGACTTTTTGAGCTTATTAAAATAGGAAAAAATTTTTAGGAGGTCATTGTTATGATACAATGGTGGCAAATTTTACTTCTCACTTTGTACTCAGCTTATCAAATCTGTGATGAGTTGACAATCGTTTCATCTGCAGGTTCCCCTGTATTCGCTGGTTTCATTACTGGTTTGATCATGGGAGATGTGACAACTGGTTTGTTTATCGGTGGTAGCTTGCAGTTGTTCGTTCTCGGGGTTGGTACCTTCGGTGGTGCTTCTCGTATTGACGCAACTTCTGGTGCGGTTCTTGCAACAGCATTCTCTATCTCTCAAGGTATTGATACAGATCTTGCGATTACAACAATCGCTGTACCAGTAGCAGCACTTTTGACATACTTCGACGTTCTTGGACGTATGACAACTACTTTCTTTGCACACCGTATTGATGCTGCGATCGAACGCTTTGACTACAAAGGTATCGAACGTAACTATCTACTTGGTGCGCTTCCATGGGCTCTTTCTCGTGCCCTTCCAGTATTCTTCGCTCTTGCTTTTGGTGGAGAATTCGTACAAGGTGTTGTAAACCTTGTTAAAGAATACCAATGGGTTGCAGATGGTTTGACACTTGCAGGTCGTATGCTTCCAGGTCTCGGATTTGCAATCTTGCTTCGTTACCTTCCAGTTAAACGTAACCTTCACTACCTTGCAATGGGATTCGGTTTGACAGCTATGTTGACTGTTCTTTACTCATATGTAACAGGTCTTGGTGGAGCTGTTGCGGGTATCCTTGGTACTCTTCCTGCTGATGTTGCTGAAAAGATTGGCTTTGCTAACAACTTCAAAGGATTGTCTATGATCGGTATCTCTATCGTAGGTATCTTCCTTGCAGTTGTTCACTTTAAGAACAGCCAAAAAGTAGCTGTAGCAGCACCTTCTACACCATCAGAAAGTGGGGAAATTGAAGATGACGAATTCTAATTACAAATTAACAAAAGAAGATTTTAATCAAATCAACAAACGTAGCTTGTTCACTTTCCAATTGGGATGGAACTACGAGCGTATGCAAGCATCAGGTTACCTTTACATGATCTTGCCACAATTGCGTAAAATGTATGGGGATGGAACTCCTGAATTGAAAGAAATGATGAAAGTTCATACTCAATTCTTCAATACTTCACCATTCTTCCACACAATTATCGCTGGTTTTGACCTTGCCATGGAAGAAAAAGATGGTGTGGGTTCAAAAGATGCCGTTAACGGTATCAAGACAGGTTTGATGGGACCATTCGCTCCTCTTGGAGATACTATCTTTGGTTCACTTGTACCTGCTATCATGGGATCTATCGCAGCAACTATGGCTATCGCTGGCCAACCATGGGGTATCTTCCTTTGGATCGCAGTTGCAGTTGCATATGACATCTTCCGTTGGAAACAATTGGAATTTGCCTACAAAGAAGGGGTTAACCTTATCAACAACATGCAAAGTACCTTGACAGCTTTGATTGATGCTGCATCTGTACTTGGTGTCTTCATGATGGGTGCTCTTGTAGCAACAATGATCAACTTTGACATTTCTTACAAATTGCCAATCGGTGAAAAGATGATTGACTTCCAAGACATCTTGAACTCAATCTTCCCACGCTTGCTCCCAGCAATCTTTACTGCCTTTATCTTCTGGTTGCTTGGTAAGAAAGGTATGAACTCTACTAAAGCGATCGGTATCATTATCGTTCTTGCAGTAGGTCTTTCATTCATCGGTAAATTCTTGCTTGGAATGGGCGCATAATTTATGAGTAAGTCATTAATTTTGGTGAGTCATGGTCGTTTCTGTGAAGAACTTAAAGGTAGCACAGAAATGATCATGGGTCCACAGGACAACATTCATGCAGTGGCTCTTCTTCCAGAAGATGGTCCAGAAGAATTTACTGCAAAATTTGAAGCTGCTATCGAAGGATTGGATGATTTCCTAGTCTTTGCGGACCTTCTCGGTGGTACACCCTGTAACGTGGTAAGCCGTTTGATCATGGAAGGTCGCGACATTGAACTCTACGCAGGGATGAATCTTCCAATGGTGATTGAATTTATCAATGCAAGCCTTACAGGTGCAGATGCGGATTATAAGAGCCGTGCTGCAGAAAGCATCGTAAAAGTCAACGACCTGTTAGCGGGCTTCGATGATGACGAAGATGAATAATACTCTTCGAAAATCAAATTCAAACCACGTCAGCGTCGCCTTGCCGTATAGATGTTACTGACTTCGTCAGTTCTATCTGCAACCTCAAAGCAGTGCTTTGAGCAACCTGCGGCTAGCTTCCTAGTTTGCTCTTTGATTTTCATTGAGTATACGATGTGACAACGGCTAAATCGTTAGAGCATCTTATATAGAATATACATGGGAATGGGAGTCAATCCCATTCCCATATTTTCAATAGGAATGAAACAACAATAGATTAGAGGAACTCTATGCTAAATTACACAAAAGAAGAATTACTTGAACTGGGTGCAGAAATCACGACTCGTGAGATCTACCAACAGCCTGATGTATGGAAAGAGGCTTTTGAAGCCTATCAAGCAAAACGAGAAGAAATTGTAGCCTTCCTACAAGGAATCGCTGATAAGCATGACTATATCAAGGTCATCTTGACGGGTGCTGGTACTTCTGCTTATGTGGGAGATACCTTGGTGCCTTACTTTAAGGAAGTCTATGACGAACGCAAATGGAATTTCAATGCTATTGCGACAACTGATATTGTTGCCAATCCAGAAACTTATTTGAAAAAAGATGTGGCGACTGTCCTTGTTTCCTTTGCTCGTAGTGGGAATTCACCTGAAAGTGTGGCGACGGTTGATTTGGCTAAGGCCTTGGTGGATGACCTCTATCAAGTGACCATTACATGTGCTGCAGATGGTAAATTGGCTCTTCAAGCTCATGGAGATGACCGCAATCTCTTGCTTTTGCAACCAGCTGCTTCTAATGACGCTGGATTTGCCATGACTTCTAGCTTTACATCTATGCTGCTAACAGCTCTCTTGGTCTTTGATCCTACAGAATTTGCTGTGAAAGCTGAACGTTTTGAAGTTGTGTCTAGCCTTGCCCGCAAAGTTCTAGACAATGCAGCAGATGTTAAAGGGCTTGTAGACCTTGACTTTAACCGCGTCATCTATCTTGGTGCTGGTCCTTTCTTTGGCCTTGCTCATGAAGCTCAGCTCAAGATTTTGGAATTAACAGCTGGTCAAGTGGCGACCATGTATGAAAGCCCAGTTGGCTTCCGTCACGGTCCAAAATCATTGATCAACGAAGATACAGTTGTTTTGGTATTTGGTACAACGACAGACTACACTCGCAAGTACGACTTGGACTTGGTTCGTGAAGTGGCTGGTGATCACATTGCTCGTCGTGTCGTGCTCTTGAGTGATCAAGCCTTTGGTCTTGAAAATGTCAAAGAAGTAGCCCTTGGTTGTGGCGGTGTCTTGAACGATATTTACCGTGTCTTCCCTTACATCGTTTATGCCCAACTCTTTGCCCTATTGACTTCACTCAAGGTAGAAAATAAACCAGATACACCGTCTCCTACTGGTACCGTAAACCGTGTGGTACAAGGTGTGATCATTCATGAATATCAAAAATAAGGAAGTGTCTATGAGTAAATTACAATTAAGTCCCAATAAAGTAGCTTGCTTGCAAAAACTCTCTGACGAGAACGGCATTATCTCAGCTCTTGCCTTTGACCAACGTGGT
>NZ_KV802725.1:45910-46373 GCF_001810825.1 Streptococcus sp. HMSC076C08
GGCTCAATACCAAACAGAAGAGCCAACAGTGGCTCAAATGGAAGAACTCAAAGTCTTGGTAGCAGATGAATTGACCAAATACGCATCATCAATGCTCCTTGACCCTGAGTATGGACTTCCAGCTACAAAAGCGCTTGCTCCAAATGCTGGTCTTCTCCTTGCTTATGAAAAAACAGGATACGACACAACAAGCACTAAACGCTTGCCTGACTGCTTGGATGTTTGGTCTACAAAACGCATCAAAGAACAAGGCGCTGATGCTGTCAAATTCTTGCTTTACTACGATGTAGACAGCTCTGACGAACTCAACCAACAAAAACAAGCCTACATCGAACGCATCGGTTCTGAGTGTGTGGCGGAAGACATTCCATTCTTCCTTGAAATCTTGGCTTACGATGAAAAAATCGCTGATGCTGGCTCTGCAGAATACGCCAAAGTAAAACCACACAAGGTTATCGGTGCT
>NZ_KV802726.1:0-766 GCF_001810825.1 Streptococcus sp. HMSC076C08
TGCGACCTACAGTCCAGAGTTTACGAAAGTGACCCCAACAGGAACTGGTGCAACCAGCACAGGTCCTCAAGGTGTTCCAAAAACGGGCACTCCAACCTTCCAAGGCGGCGATCCACTGGTTCCAATCGATGAAACAGTAGAGCCAACTTTCGAAGATGGAAGCAAAGAGAAATCTATTCCAGGTCAAGGAACTTACACGATTGCACCAGACGGAACTGTAACTTTCACTCCAGATAAACAGTTTGTTGGAAAACCAACTCCAGTCACAGTCAAACGCGTAGATAAGAATGGCACTCCGGTCACTGCAACCTACAGTCCAGAGTTTACTAAGGTAACGCCGACTGGTAAAGATACTTCTTCAGTTAACATTAAGGGACTTGTTCAAACAGGTACGCCAACATTTGAAGGTGGTAATCCGCTTGTTCCAATTGATGAAACTGTGGCAGCGACATTTGAAGATGGATCAACTGAAAAAGTGATTCCAGGTGAAGGAACTTACGTAATCTCACCAGACGGCATCGTCACCTTCACTCCAGAAGCTAATTTTGTAGGAAAAGGAACAGGCGTAACGATTGTCCGTAAGGATAAGAACGGAACTCCAGTTACTGCAAGCTATCGTCCAACAGTTGTAGACCCATCTACTGGTCATGACACGACTTCTACAGGAGCAAAAGGCCAACCTCAAGTGGCAACACCAGTGTTTGAAGGACATATCGATTCGACTGTTCCACCAACATTTGAGGATGGTAGCACGACTATGGTTGTT
>NZ_KV802727.1:0-216 GCF_001810825.1 Streptococcus sp. HMSC076C08
TTCCTGGCTTCTCTCTACTTTTCCATCTACCATGTACTGACGGGTGACGATTGTACGCACACCATCTTGACCAGCTTGGGTTATCTTGGTCTGGCCAACTGGCAAGCTATCACTCTCTACTCGTTCTCGAGTGTAGGGTTCTGCTACCGTCGTGGTAACATCTTTTTCTTCAACGTTTAAGCTTGGAACTTCATTTACAGGAGCGTCTGTTGGTTT
>NZ_KV802728.1:0-6851 GCF_001810825.1 Streptococcus sp. HMSC076C08
AGACGAGCCAGAAATCAAGAAAGATGTGAACGGCAAGGCAGAAGAAACTCTCGCAAAACGCGACCAAGTCTTCACATACAATGTGAAAACAAGTGTAGCGCAAGATGCGACAGCCTTCAGCGTAACCGATAAGATCGAAGATGTTCTTGAGTTCGCAGGTAAATCAAGTGCTAAATTGAATGGTCAAGCTCTTGAAGCAAGCCAAATCAAGGTAGAAGGTCAAACCATCACCTTGATGCTTACAGAAGAACAAGTAAAAGCCAATGGCGGTCAAGCAGTTGAATTAACATTCGACGCCAAGATCAAAGCTGGCGCAAACTTGTCCGCATATGTGAAGGAAGACGGCCGTACACAGATTCCGAATAAGGCTTCTTATGACGCAAGCTTCCCACACAAACCAGGTGTGCACAAGGACTCTAACGAAGTCCCAGTAACACCTCCAACACCAGACGAGCCAGAAATCAAGAAAGATGTGAATGGCAAAGAATCAGCAACACTTGCGAAACGTGATGAAGTCTTCACTTACAACGTGAAAACAAGCGTAGCGCAAGATGCTACAGCCTTCAGCGTAACCGATAAGATCGAAGATGTTCTTGAGTTCGCAGGTAAATCAAGTGCAACCTTGAATGGTCAAGCTCTTGATGCTAGCCAAATCAAGGTAGAAGGACAAACCATTACCTTGACGCTTACAGAAGACCAAGTGAAAGCCAATGGCGGTCAAGCAGTTGAATTAACATTCGACGCCAAGATCAAAGCTGGCGCGAATTTGTCAAAACATGTGAAGGAAGACGGCCGTGCACGGATACCGAATAAGGCTTCTTATGACGCAAGCTTCCCACACAAACCAGGTGTGCACAAGGATTCGAATGAAGTTCCAGTAACGCCTCCAACACCAGAAGAGCCAGAAATCAAGAAAGATGTGAATGCTAAAGCTGAGGAAATCCTCGCTGATCGTGACCAAATTTTCACTTACAACGTGAAAACAAGTGTCCCAACAGATGCGACAGCCTTCAGTGTAAGCGATACACTTGAATCTGTTCTTGATTATGCAGGTTCAGTAAAAGCGAGCTTGAATGGTCAAGCCCTTGATGTAAGTCAAATCAAGGTAGAAGGTCAAACCATTACCTTGACGCTTACAGAAGACCAAGTGAAAGCCAATGGCGGTCAAGCTGTGGAATTGAGCTTCACTGCGAAGATTAAAGCGGGAGCTGATTTGACTCCATATCTAACAGATCGTGGATTCACTGTTCCAAATACAGCTTCTTATGACGCGAAGTTCCCACACAAACCAGGGCTACACAAAGATTCGAATAAAGTTCCGGTAGTCGTTCCAAAAGAACCAGAACCAGAAATTTCTAAGAAGATTAATCGTACCTTGGACCACTTGGATGTGGAATACGACGCACCATACATGTATAATGTCAATACAACTTTGCCAAAAGATATTGATAAGTACAAAGAGTTCACAGTCACAGATACACTCGAACCGGTCTTGGCAATCGCTGATACGCCAGTAGCCTATGTGGATGGTCGTGATGCAAATGGTGCCCTTGAAACAAGTGTTAAGGGAAATACAGTCACTGTGAAAGTGAAAGATTTCGCTCGATTGAAAGGTTTCAAAGAAATCCAATTGTATATTCCAGCTAAACTCAAAGCGAATAGCGATTTGACAGCTTATAAGGACCAATTGGTACCAAACAAAGCAACTGTCAACTTCAAGGATGCGAATGGTCAATCTGGCAGCAAGGAAACAAAACCAGTAACGGTGAAACCGCGTGACCCAGAAAAACCAACAGATCCAACACCAGGTGAACCTGCTAAGACAGTTGGGCCAGAAGATGGATCTAAACCTGATAAAGACTACCACTTACCAAACGCTTTAGATACCTTCCGCTTCGATATCACTACACCGGTTCCAACAGATCCAGTAGATGAAAACGGAAATGCTAAGAAGGATCAATATGGTCGTCTTATCAAGACAGACTTGACTAGCTTTACGATCACTGATAAAATCGATTCAGTCTTGAAAGTCAACAAAGACCGTATCGCTCTTAAAGTTGAAAATGCTCAGTTTGACAAGATCAAAGCAACTCTTCAAGCTCAACTTGAACAGTCTGAGAAAGAACTCAAAGCTTTGACAGGCAAGTCAACAGAAGAGACTTCAACAGAGACTGGTAAGAAGGAAGAACTCAAGGCAGCGGAAGCTAAAGTAGCTGAATTGAAAGCGAAGTTGGAAGCAGCTAAGGCAGCGCAGCCAGCTAAACCAGCTGAAACTACAACACCAGCTACTCCAGCAACAGCTGCTGAAGAAACAACTCCAGCTACATCTAATTCTTCTGCATCAGAAGATAAGAAACCTGCAACTAGCGAGCCAAGTCAAGATCTTGCAAGCTTGGAAGCAGAGTTGAAAGCAGCTGAAGAAAACTTGGCTAAACTTCAAGCACCAGCTGAGAAAGAATCAGAATTGGTACCAGCTGATAAGAAACAACAACAAGAGAAACTTGAAAATGAAATCAAGAAACTAAAAGAAGCTCAAACCAAGCTTCAAGCAGCTATTGATAAATTAAGTAAGGCTTCAAATGATCGTGGTGAATTAGTAGGTAAAGATTTAGAAGCAATTGCTACTGTTACTTACGATGAAACTAGCAATGTTGTGACTTTTGAAATCAGCGATAAGGATGTTCTTGAAGCCTTGAAGGGAAGTACCGTACGTCTTGTACTTTACACTAACTTCAAAGAAGGAACAGATTTTACAAAATTCACTGGTGGTGTACCAAATACAGCTGAAGTAAGCTTTAACCATAATCCAAAGCCAAAAACTACCAACAAAGTTGTGGTGTTCCCACCAACACCACCAACACCAGAAAAACCACAAACTCCGCCACCAGGTGGAACCGTTCCTCCAGCAGAACCTAAGAAAATATTGCCAAATACAGGTTCTGAAGGATCTTCAATCTTTGGAGTACTTGCAGCCCTAGCTCTAGGACTTGCTGGACTTCTAGTTTGGAAGCGTAAAGCTGAACGTTAGTATCATATAGTAAGAGGAGAGTAGAAAATTTTACTCTTCTCCTTACTGTATATTGAAAGTGTTAAGGAAAGAATAATGAGTAGAAAAAAATTATTAAAGTTAGGAATTTCTATACTTGCTTTAAATGCACTTGGAGTAGCCACTTATCATGTAGCTCCCGACTTGTATCAAATTCCAACAGTGCATGCGGAAGAGACACCAGCGGAAGATGAAGAAATTCCAGATGGCCAAGAGCGAAGTATTGCAAATACTTTCAAAAGAATGCTTGATAGTATAGAATCTTCAATTAAGGATTTTACAAATAGTCCAGATGAGGATAATAAAGAACTCCTAGAGGGTGATGTAGAAGAAGCAAAGAATTTTTTTGAGACTGCAAAGAAGGCAATGAAGAGTCCAGAAGGTCAAAAAAGTTTTGCGGCGCTTGAAGCTCGCTACAATTCTTTAAAAGCTAAGGCTGAGGCACTTCTCACTGGGGGAGATTTAAAAGAAGAACATCAAGAAGTCACAACTACTGAGGAGATTCCTTACCCATCTCGGACAGAAAACAATGCAGACCTCGCTGAAGGTACTCGAAAGGTAAAACAAGCGGGAGAAAAAGGTCAGAAGAAAGTTGTTTGGGATGTTACTTTGGTAAATGGCGTTGAGAAAAAACGTGATAGAAAGAACCAAACAGTAATTAAAGAACCAGTAGAAGAAATCATCGAAGTTGGAACTAAGAAAACAGGTGTTGAAACCAAAGAAACAGTGACTGTGGAGGAAAAAGTTGCTTTCAAAGAAGAAACGAAAGTAGATCCAGCACTGGATAAAGGTCAAACGCGTGTTGAAGAAGGTGAAGAAGGTATCGATGAAGTCACTTATGAAGTGACAAAAGTGGATGGTGTTGAAAAATCTCGTAAAGAAGTTTCACGCAAGACTAAGAAAGTTGCAAAAAACAAGATTACTTATACAGGTTCAAAAACTGTTGTAACGACTAAGGAAGTAACCAAAACTGAAGAAGTTGCCTTCCAGACTCGTGAGGTTGAAAATGCACTCTTAGCCGAAGGTGTTCGCCGAGTGAAAACAGCTGGGCAAAAAGGTGTTCGTACGATTGTTGAAACAGTGACTTACACAGACGGTGTTGAAACAGGCCGCGAGGTGAAATCAAATACAATCACTACTCCAGCAGTAGACGAAGTTGTCGAAATTGGAACTAAGAAAGCAGCGGTTGTAACGACTAAGGAAGAGACCAAGACAGAAGAAGTTGCTTTCCAAACTAAGGAAGTAACAAATCCAAATCTTCCAGAAGGAAGTCGTCAAGTGAAAGCTGTTGGTAAGAAGGGTGTTCGCACCATTGTTTATACAGTGACTTACACAGACGGCGTTGAAACAGGTCGCGAGGTGAAATCAAACACAATCACCACTCCAGCAGTAGATGAAGTTGTCGAAGTTGGAACTAAGAAAGTAGTAGCCCCAGTTGTAACGACTAAGGAAGAAACGAAGACAGAAGAAGTTGCTTTCCAAGTCAAAGAAGTGCAGAACGCAGACCTTCCAGAAGGCAGTCGTCAAGTGAAGATAGCTGGTAAGAAGGGTGTTCGCACCATTGTTTATACAGTGACTTACACAGATGGCGTTGAAACAGGTCGTGTTGAGAAATCAAGCACAATCACCACTCCAGCAGTAGATGAGATTGTCGAAGTTGGAACTAAGAAAGTAACTCCTACAACAACCAACGGTGATAAGAATGATACTGCAACAACAGGGAACCAAGCTGAAAGCACTAAGAAAGAAGAAACTGCAAGCCAAGAACAGAAAGTTCTACCAAGCACAGGTACAGCTTCTACCAGTCTTCTTTCAATGATTGGTTTATTTATCGCTGGTCTAGTAGGCTTTGTCGTTCGTAAGAAAGACTAAGGCTCTCTAATTGTACAAAAGCATCTTTTGTACGAGAAATACTAAAAAGAACCCAGAATTTATTCTTGGGTTCTTTTTTATAAAAAATTAAATATATTAATGTTTATGTGTAGCTTGAGTACGTTATGAAACTCATGGAGTGATAATAGGTTCAACAATAAAACAGCTATTTACATAGTGTAAACGCCTGTTCTGAAATTTTGATATTTTAATTATTCTCACCGAAAATTGACAATCTGGAAATACAAAAAAGTAAATATTTTTTTATATCTGCTTTCAATTTCCCTTTCTTTGTGTTAGAATGAGATGAATATTTCTTTTGAAATGATCAAATAATCATTTTTAGTTTTGGAGGTACATTATGAAATGGAAATATCGCATGAGAATGCCTTTTTCTACTATTTTCAGTAGAAAAAAACAGGCTTTTCTCGGACTAGTCGTTTTACTTTTTTCTATTTTTCTTCTTCCGCTTCAATCTTATGCGGCTTTAGAAGAAATAAAAAATGGAACGGATATCTCAACCTTGGATATTCGTAAGTTTAATTTGAACATCAACAATTTTAGTGTTTTATCTAAATCACAGGCTGTTGATCAGTTTCATTTATCGAATCCCCACTATGAATATCTCTGGGGTGGTGCCTATCCAGGCGAGATGGAGAACTTTACTCTTAAAGTAGATAAAAGTAAAAAGCAGGATCAAGTTTTTGAAAATCCTCTTTCTCTAAAATTCACAAATATTGGGACAGTTAATGGTAAGCAAGTAGATGCTTACTTAAAATTCAATAAGGTAACTCTTCACTATCTAAACACTGCTCAAGCAGAGTCTGAAATGAATAGTACTCAAAAATCTACTGTTGAATTTTTCTCAATTTCTGAATTATGGGAAAGTAGTGCTTTTGAAATTGGTAATGTTCCTTACGTAGATGCGAATCATGACTACATCATGAATAAAGCATTTTGGATTGATGCTGATGTAACAGCCGAGTTGAGTTATGCAGATGGTTCAGAGACAGATTTGAAGTTGGTCATGAAACCAACGGATATCGATGCAATGGATGCAAACAACTTGAAGGAAACCTTCTATATTAAAGGTTATCAAAATGATGTTAATCTTCGTCTGATGAACAATGCCAATGTTTTGAAACAGGAAGACCAAGGAGAACGAACTGCTTGGATTGCGACTCAGATTACAAGTGGTAGCTATTCTGAGAACAATATCTCTGGTTTCGCCCTTCGATCGAATAGTAATAGGATGAATTTTGCTTATTCATCAACAGAGGTTGCTTCGGCCGTCTTTGGTCTCTATGTTGAAAAACTTGATCCTAGCCCTGTTCTAGAAGTTGATCCTACAGAGATTCCAGCTAAAGAGGGGCAAAATATCACTTATAAAGCAAGGTTTAAAGTTCCGGTTCCTGGCAAAGATCTTTTAGCAGCGCCTTCATCTATCGAAATGGTTCAGAATTTTGATGAGCGCCTTGATTATCAAGAACTTAAAGTTGAATCAGGTGGAGTGACTCTGCAAGAAGGACGTGACTATACGATCGAGAAATCAGGTCAAACAGTTACTGTTAAAATGACACCTGAATACATAAAAGCAAATTCTTCTGCTGAAATTATTGTAACTTATAATACTACTACAAACAAAAAAGTGGAAGAAAAGGGACCTGAAAAAATTAACAACACTGTAACCTTGCATGTTGATAACTTATCAGCTCCTTCTAATCAGGTGAGCACTGCTCTTCTTTACGAAAAACACCATGAATTTGTCAGTGGAACTCCAGGTAAAGAGTTGCCACAAGAAGTGAAAGATTTGCTTCCAGCAACAGAAAAGAATTTACCTAATGGCAGTCAAGTAACGCCAACACAACCAAGTCAAACGGAAGTGAAGACAGCAGAAGGTACTTGGAGCTTCAAGTCCTATGACAAGGCATCA
>NZ_KV802729.1:0-225 GCF_001810825.1 Streptococcus sp. HMSC076C08
AAAGTAATACCATTCGTTCTTGGCACCTTCTGCAAACTTGCCGACTGCCATTTCTCCTGAGTCGGCATCAAAGTAACGGATGGATTTATCAGCCAAAGTTACTACTTTACCCTTGACTTGCTTACCATCTTGGTCAAAGTAAAGTGTTTGTTTGCCAATCTTTTGAAGACCTGTCACTGCTTTACCAGTTTTGTCAAAGTAATACCATTCGTTCTTGGCACCTTC
>NZ_KV802730.1:0-993 GCF_001810825.1 Streptococcus sp. HMSC076C08
AACAATCATAGTCGTGCTACCATCCTCAAAGGTTGGTGGAACTGTACTATCGATATGTCCTTCAAACGTTGGAGTTGCCACTTGTGGTTGGCCTTTTGCTCCTGTAGAAGCCGTATCATGACCAGTAGATGGATCTACAACTGTTGGACGATAGCTTGCAGTAACTGGGGTACCGTTCTTATCCTTACGAACGATTGTTACGCCAGTTCCTTTTCCTACAAAGTCTGCCTCTGGAGTGAAGGTGACGGTGCCATCTGGTGAGATTGTATAAGTTCCTTCACCTGGAATCACTTTTTCAGTTGATCCATCTTCAAATGTTGCTACCACTGTTTCATCGATTGGAACAAGCGGATTACCACCTTCAAATGTTGGCGTACCTGTTTGAACAAGTCCCTTAATGTTCACTGAAGAAGTATCTTTACCAGTTGGTGTTACCTTAGTAAACTCTGGACTGTAAGTCGCAGTGACTGGGGTGCCATTCTTATCTACACGTTTCACTGTGACTGGATCTGGGTTTCCTACAAACTGTTTATCTGGAGTGAAGGTCACACTTCCGTCTGGCGCAATTGTGTAGGTTCCTTGACCTGGAATAGTCTTCTCTTTGCTGCCATCTTCGAAGGTTGGCTCAACTGTTTCATCGATTGGAACCAGTGGATCGCCACCTTGGAAGGTTGGAGTACCAGTTTGTGGAACACCCTGAGGACCTGTGCTCGTTGCGTTAGTGCTGGTTGGAACTACTTCTTTCACCACCGCTTGGTACTTGACAGTAACAGGAGTTCCGTTGGCATCCACACGAGTCAATTCAAGTTCTGGTGTTTCACCTTTGAACTGTTTATCAGGAGTGAAAGTCACCTTACCGTCTGCATCCACTTCGAATTTACCAACATTTGGCACTTCCTTCATAGCTGTACCATTGTCAAATAATGGAGTTGAATCAGCTGGGAATGGAACTGAGTCATGGCCTGGAGTGAAGGTCACTTTACCTTCTTGGAC